>CAIYWD010000283.1 GCA_903929815.1 uncultured beta proteobacterium | reverse complement strand
CCTTTGAAAAAAAAGGGGGGGGTAGGGGGGATTTGGATGTCGCACCCAAGCAAAGCCACATCACTTTGAAACGCACCCCAAAAGCACCGCTTGCGGTGTTTTTTAACGACACCAGCACCCAAAGGGGTGCTTTTTTTATTGGATTTTTGCCAATATAGAGGTTATGCGCTATATTGGGACAATGAGTAGTTCGAAAAAAACTGATGCGTCAGCAGACTCCAGCACACCACCTGACACCAGCGTGGCCGCGGCCAATGCTGCTGCCGCGAGTTTTGCGCGACTGACATCCAAGCTCAACTATCTGTCCGCTACAGATTTGGATAGCGTTAAAAAGGCTTACCGATTTGCCGACGAAGCACACCTAGGACAGGTGCGCCACAGCGGTGAGCCTTACATCACCCATCCCATTGCCGTCGCAGCCCTATGTGCTGAATGGAAACTTGATACACAAGCGCTGATTGCTGCGTTGTTGCACGATGCCATGGAAGATTGTGCGGTCAAGAAATCAGATTTAGTTGCAAAATTTGGCATGTCCGTGGCAGATTTGGTCGATGGTTTAACCAAGATTGACAAACTGCACTTCAACACACGGGAAGAAAATCAGGCCGAGTCATTTCGCAAAATGCTGCTGGCCATGGCACGCGATATACGCATTATCCTGATCAAGTTGGCAGATCGTACCCACAATATGCGAACCCTGTCTAGTGCGCCGCGTGATAAATGGCATCGCATTGCCTCTGAAACACTGGACATTTATGTGCCTATTGCACATCGGCTGGGTCTGAATCAAACTTACATCGAGTTGCAAGACTTGTCGTTCAAGCATTTGCAACCGTGGCGTTACAACGTACTGGTCGATGCGGTGAACCGAGCAAGACAAAACCGGCGTAACCTGTTTCATAAAGTACAAACCGACCTTCAGGCTGCTTTTTTGGAGCAGTGCATCAACGTCAAAATTGCGGGGCGTGAAAAATCCATTTATTCCATCTATAAGAAAATGCGCGAAAAACACATGAGCTTTGCTCAAGTGACTGATATTTTTGGTTTTCGTATCATTGTTCCCCATTTGATGGATTGCTATACCGCGATGGGTTTATTGCATCAACTCTACAAGCCTGTACTGGGCAAATTCACAGATCACATTGCCATTCAGAAAAACAACGGTTATCAATCCTTGCACACCATTCTGGTGGGGCCGTCAGGTGTCAATATGGAATTTCAGTTGCGTACAGATGCCATGCACCTAGTCGCTGAATCCGGCGTGGCATCCCATTGGCTTTACAAGGGCACTGGCAGTGTCCTGGCCACACAGCAAGACCAAATGGATACGAAATGGCTACAGTCTTTGCTTGAGATTGGTAATGCTGCTCAAGATGCGGCAGAATTTTGGGAACACATCAAGGTGGGGCTTTTCACAGAGGCCATCTATGTTTTTACCCCCAAAAGCCAAATTATTGCTTTGCCACGCGGCTCTACTGTGATTGATTTTGCTTACGCCATTCACAGCAATGTGGGCGACCAAGCCGTTGCCGTGAAGATCAACGGTGAACATGTCCCCTTGCGAACAGAGCTTAACAATGGCGATGTGATTGAAGTCAAAACCAACGCATTGTCATCCCCCAACCCGGGTTGGCTTGGGTTTGTGCGCACGGCAAGGGCACGTGCCAAAATTCGTCAATACCTCAAAACACTCAACCAGGCCGATTCTCAAAAATTAGGCCAAAAAATGCTGGCACAAGCGTTGCGTTCCGAAGGTTTTGACCATGTGCCAGACGACCAGGGCATTAACGCTACGATTTGGGAGAAATTGCTGCATTTCAGCGGGAACAGAACCAGCGCTGATTTACTGACAGAAATTGGTGTTGGGCGGCGTATTGCCAGCATTGTCGCCAAACGGCTTGCCAAATTGCTGCAAGACAGTGGGGAGCGTCCCAATGCCCTGTTGCTCTCATGCGAGCGGTTTGCCAATGGCGACACTATCTCACAAGGCAACGTGACCATAGACGGCAGCGAAAATACATCCGTGCGATTTGCCATTTGCTGCCGTCCCATCCCTGGCGATGGCATTCTGGGTTACTTGGGACGTGGGGAGTGCCTGGCCATCCACACCAAAGGCTGTCACGTGGCACATAAACTTCAACATAAAGAGAGCGATCGTTTTATTCCTGTGGAATGGTCTGATGAGCCTGTTCGCTCATTTGAAACCAGCATCGTCGTGACAGTTCACAACAATAAAGGTGTTTTTGCCAAAGTGGCGACAAGTCTCGCTGCAGCAGAGGCCGACATTAACCATGTTGACATGACTGACACCACCACACACGCAACGGTGAACATGACGTTTGTCATTTCCGTGCGAGACCGCTTACAGCTTGATATGGTATTTAAAAATTTGCGGCATACCGCCTGTGTGGTCAGTGCACGGCGCAATAACAACGCCTTATGACGTGATAATCCATGGTGTGAAGCTCGCCAGACTGCCGCTGGTGATTATGTTGAAAAACAAAAGCACTGGAGGAACGTCCGGACTGCACAGGGCAGCGTAGCAGCTAACGGCTGTCCACTGAAAGTTCAGGCTGCAAGGCTTGGATATAAGGTGAGGATCAGAGCAACAGAGACGAGTCGCAACAAGGTAACTTGAGTGCGGGTGAAACGGGCAATCTCTACGCGCAGCAATACCAAGTAAGCACACATTGACGGTGCCCCCAGAGTGTGCGGGTAGGTAGCACCGAGCGGCCAGGTAACTGGCCGCCCAGATAAATGGCAGTCACGTTGGGGAAAACCCGACGCACAGAATCCGGCTTATCGGTGAGCTTCACACATTGCATCATCAGCTTGGCCGCTCTGCGGCTCGCAGTACTTGTGAAAGTCGTGAGCGTGTCATGCCCAAGGCTAAACTACACGTTTCATCACCCCGTACTGCCTATCATGCCCATGATTCTTGAAAATAAAGAACTTCAATTGGAAATTGATGCACCCAACGAACTATATCAAGGCGCTCGATTTGACTGGAGTGGACAAATCTCACAGATCAGATACAGGAATAAGCATACTTTTTGCACAACAGAAAATAAAGACACTGCCTCTCAAAAGCTGCTAGGAAGAGGTTTGCACAATGAATTTGGAATTGATGCCGCCCTGGGATATGAAGATTGCCCCCTAGGGGAACAGTTTCATAAAATTGGCGTAGGTTTATTAACCAAAGCCACAAAAGATACCTATCAATTTTATACAAATTATGACATTGAACCTGCCATTTTCTGTATTCAAAACGACGGATTGTCTGCCACTTTTACAGTCACACCACGTCCAATTAGAGGGCATTCTTATGTGCTTGTGAAACGAATTGAATTGGTTGATGATTCATTTACAATTCATTATCATCTGACCAATACGGGCAACTTTCCTATTCACACCACAGAATATGTTCACAATTTTCTCTCGATGGACGGTCATCCCCTGGATCATCAGTATATTTTACGTTTCCCTTTTCAAATAGATACCAGTTTATTCAGTGAAACGGTCAATCCTGACCATATAGTATCTTTTAATGATAATCGTCTCACTTGGAACACCACACCACAAGCGCCTTTTTTCTTCAGTGATATGAACCCAACGCACCAACAATTATCCTGGGAACTCGAACATAGTGGTGCAAAAATTGGTATTCGTGAAATACCCTCTTTTGATGTGCAGCGTATCAATGTTTGGGGAACGGGTCATGTGGTTAGCCCCGAAATTTTTTATCCCATCCATCTTCTGCCCGGGCAAAACTGCAAGTGGGCCAGAAAATACGACATCTATTCCATTTAACCATCAGGAAAAATCAATGCAGTCACACTCTCTGTTTGTTGGCAATTTACCCCTTACCATCCATCATCACAGCGCTGAGGGTCAGTATGTTGAAATTGAAGGTGAAAAATTTTATAAAATTTTTGATTTTGATAAAATGCCACCTTTTTTTATGAGTATCGTCAGTGATTCAGATCACTGGTTGTTTATCTCAAGCAAAGGTGGACTCACAGCAGGACGCAAAAATCCTGAAAATGCATTTTTTCCTTATACAACCGACGACAAAATCCATGATTCATCTTGGAATACGGGCAGCAGAACGATTATTTGGGTTGAGCAGGATGGCAAGAAAATACTTTGGGAGCCTTTTGGTGACAGGTATTATGGCATCTATTCCATTCGAAGACATATTTATAAAAATATACCTGGCAACAAAATCATATTTGAAGAAATAAATGAAACGCTTCAGTTATCATTTCAATACTCATGGCTCAATAGTCAAAAATTTGGATTTATAAAGAAATCAAAAATCAGCAACCTGGGTGCGCTGCCAGTTGGTATCCATATCCTTGATGGCATTCAAAATTTATTGCCAGCATGTGTCTCGCGCGCCATGCAAACCCATTACAGCACGCTTGTCGATGCCTACAAAAAGAATGAATTTTTGGCTGACTCTGGAATGGGTATTTACTCATTGAGTTCCATTCCGGTAGATAGAGCAGAACCCAGTGAATCACTCAAAGCGACTGTGGTGTGGTCATTGGCGAATTTTTCGACCAAAAAATTATTATCATCTTCACAACTGGAATCGTTCAGATCAGGTCAAACCATTCAACAGGAAGAAGACATTCGCGCATTGCCTTGTGCTTACTTTATCCATGCTCAATTTGAACTAAAAAATAGCCAACACTGGGTTACCATTCTGGATGGTAATAAAGACAGTTCTGATATTGCTGCACTAAAATATCAGATTCAGAATAATCCTACACTGGAAACAGATATCGACTCTGATATTGAACTTGGTACAGACAATTTAATTAAAATTGTGGCCAATGCAGATGGTTTGCAACTCACTGCAGATCAATTAAATACATCTCGACATTTTTCCAACGTTTTGTTTAACGTGATGCGTGGAGGTATTTTTGACAATAATTATTCAGTTAAAAAATGTGATTTCATTTTGTTTTTCAGAAACACAAATACACGCCTATTTGAAAAACATACCGCTCTTCTGGAGGCTTTACCCAACAGTTTTCAATATTTTAGTTTGATAGACATGGCCGTCAAAACTGCCGATAGAGATTTAGAACGCATTTGTCATGAATACTTGCCATTGACATTCAGTCGCCGCCACGGTGACCCCAGTCGCCCATGGAATACTTTTTCAATCGACATTCAAAAAGAAGATGGATCGAAGGTCTTAAACTACCAAGGTAATTGGCGTGATATTTTTCAAAACTGGGAGGCTTTGTCTTTGTCTTTCCCAGGATTTATTGAAAGCATGATTTGCAAGTTTGTCAATGCATCTACTGCGGATGGTTATAACCCCTACAGGGTCACTCGCAACGGTTTTGAGTGGGAAATTCCAGACGAGAATGACCCCTGGTCATACATTGGCTACTGGGGAGATCATCAAATTATTTACCTTTTGAAACTTCTTGAAGTATCAAAAGCCAGTCATCCGGGCAAGCTGGATAATTTTCTGGGTAAAGCCATTTTCTCATACGCCAATGTGCCTTACCGTATAAAACCTTACGCTGCATTATTGGCGACTCCTCAAGACACCATTGTGTTTGATACTTTAAAGCATAAGCTGACTCAAGAGCGAAAAAAATCCATTGGCAATGACGGACAACTGATTTGGACGACGGATGGTGAAAATTATCTGGTCAACCTGACTGAAAAATTACTGGTTACTCTTTTGACCAAGTTTTCAAATTTTATTCCAGAAGCTGGTATATGGATGAATACGCAGCGTCCAGAATGGAACGATGCCAATAATGCGCTGGTCGGTCGTGGTGTATCCATGGTGACACTGTATTACATGCACCGGTTTTTAGAATTCTTCATGGATATTCTCAAAAATTCATCACATGCCAGTGTCAGTATTTCCAGTGAAGTTTATGATTTCTTTTGTGATATATCACAAGCATTTCATCATAACAAGCATTTGCTCAATAAAAAACTAAATGCCACTGAACGAAAAAATATTCTGGATGTGCTGGGGCAATCGGGTGAAATCTACAGGGAAAAAATATACACGCATGGTTTTACAGGGTCTTGTCATGACATTACCCTGCGTGAACTGATTGATTTTTGCCAATTGTCTATTGACTATATTCACCACTCGATTCGTGCCAACAAAAGAGACGATCAACTTTATAACGCTTACAACTTGATGCAGTTACAAGACGACGGTATTGGTGTGCGTTTCCTTTATGAAATGCTGGAGGGGCAAGTCGCCTTGATCAGTTCGGGGTCTCTCAGTGCTGCAGAAACCCTTGAATTACTTGAGACGCTGAAGGCCAGCCATTTGTACAGACAGGATCAACACAGTTATATGTTGTATCCTGACAGACAGTTGCCACTTTTCGTCAAAAAGAACATGATTTTGAGTCAAGATATTCATTCATCTCCATTGTTAAAAAAATTGATTGAAAATCAAAATCAGCAAATCATTATCAAAGATATTGACGGTCATTTTCATTTTCATAGTTCTTTCAGAAATGTAACTGTATTGCGTGAAGCGTTAGAAAGTTTAAAAAATACAGAATATAAAAATCTGGTTGAAGATGATACTGATTTTATTTGCGCCATGTATGAATCAGTGTTTAACCACAGTGCATTTACGGGGCGATCTGGTACTTTTTACAAGTATGAAGGGCTTGGCTGTATTTATTGGCACATGGTTGCCAAACTCTTGCCCGCCATCAAGGATATTTATTTTGCTTCATCACAGGCAGGAGCAGATCAAAAAATTCTTTCAGACTTGGTAGATGTGTATTATGAAATCAGGGAAGGTTTGGGCGTGCATAAACCGCCCCAACTTTACGGTGCTTTTCCAACAGACCCTTATTCTCATACCCCAGGACACCTGGGTGTTCAGCAGCCTGGCATGACTGGACAAGTTAAGGAAGATATTATTTCGCGGTTTGCCGAGTTGGGAGTGTGTGTTGAAAATGGAAAAATTATTTTCAGACCACATCTGTTAAGAAAATCAGAATTTTTAACACAGGCGCAAGACTTTACTTATTATGACGTTCAAGGCCATCAACAAACACGGCGTGTCAATCACAACATGCTTGCATTTACTTATTGTCAAGTTCCTGTTTTTTACCATTTGGCACAGACCTCTCAACTGGTCATCAGCAAGACAGATGCATCCATCACTAAAATTTCAGGTTGGGAACTGGATACTCAAACAAGTTGTGAAATATTCAACAGAACAAATATCGTCAACCAAATCGATGTTTATATGAATCTTTGATTTTTACGTAACCGTTTAGACCTCACCATCGTCATTCCCGTGAAGGCGGGAATCCAGACTGCCTTTGTACCCTGGTAAACCAACATGCACTGGATTCCCGCCTTCGCGGGAATGACTGCATTTGACATGAGGTCTAAACGGTTACATTTTTACAGGTATTTTATAAAATTTTAAACTGAAGGAGTTTTTGAAATGAGTCAGTATGGCTATTTTGATGATGTGAATCGTGAGTACGTTATTACCAATCCAAAGACACCAGTCAAATGGATTAATTATGTGGGAACACTGAAATTTGGTGGTATTGTGGATCACACGGGTGGTTCTATCATGTGCAAGGGAGACCCCGCATTGAATCGAATGACCAAATATATTCCGCAACTCCCCAGTTCAGACTTCAAGGGAGAAACCTTATTTATTCGCATTCATCAGCCCACGGGTTATCAGGTTTTTTCACCTTTTTTTGTGCCAACGCTGGATAAATTCAGCAGGTACGAATGCCATGTAGGTTTGTCATATCAGCGTATTATTTCCGAGTTTTATGGTATTCGCACGACAGTGACCATTTTTGTTCCTGATAATGCCAGTGTAGTCATCAGGGATATTGAAATCACCAATATCAGTTCAGAGTCATTGACACTTGATGTTATTCCCGTGGTGGAATATAGTCATTTTGATGCGTTGAAGCAGTTGACCAATGCAGATTGGGTGCCTCAAACCATGACTGTTGATGCCATTCAGGATGCTGATGGGCATGTGATTCACAAACAGTATGCCTTTATGAACAGAGATACTTCGGTGAATTACTTCACATCCAATGCCCCCGTCGATTCATGGGAAACCGATCGAAAATCTTTTTTGGGCGATAACGAGTATGGCACCTGGAAAAACCCATTGGCGCTTCATGAGGAGCATTTGTCTAATCATCAAGCGCGCCGTGCAGACAATATCAGTGCCTTGCTTCATGTACTTGGAACTTTGCAACCTGGTGAATCACGGAGAATTGTGACGCAACTGGGGCAGGAAGCCAGTCTTGAAGAAGCGATGAAGTCGATTCACAAGTTCAGAGATTGTCATGAAGTGGATTTGGCTTTTCGTCACTTGAAAACGTATTGGGATCATTATCTAGCCACGTTTGAAGTGACAACGCCGGATGCAGCGTTTAACTCCATGGTGAATATACATAATCCTCGTCAGTGCCACACCACCATGAATTGGTCAAGAGATTTGTCACTGTATCAGTTGGGATTTGGTGGTCGCGGTATTGGTTTTCGAGACAGTTCTCAGGATGTGATGGGCGCACTGGTTCACATGCCAGCGCAGGCACAAGAACTCATGAAAAAAATCCTGAGCGTTCAAAGAGCAGATGGTTCTGCCATGCACCAGTTTTATGCCTCTACGCTTGAGGCCAATGAAGGAGATTCCCGCGAAGAGCACGGCCACGCCTTTTATGGTGACGACCATCTTTGGATTATTCTCACTGTCTGTGCTTATTTGAAGGAAACGGGAAATTTTGAATTTTTAAACCATGAAATTACTTTTTATGACAAGAAATTAGATATTTCTCAACGGGACAGTGGAACAGTTTTAGATCATCTTCAACGTTCCCTTGCATTTACAAAGTCACATTTGGGGCAACACGGTCTGCCACTCTTGGGTTTTGCAGACTGGAATGATACTGTGAACCTGAAAGGAAATGCAGAAAGTCTTTTTGTAGCTAACCAATATGCCAAAGCATTGTTGGAAATGATGGAACTGATGCATTATTTGGGCGATAAAAATAAGGCCGATGATTATCAAACAGATTATGACAGCATGAAAATTGCCATCAATCAACATGCTTGGGATGGAGAATGGTATGTGAGGTATTTTGAAGAGGACGGTACACCTCTTGGCTCACATCGCAATGAACACGGCAAAATTTATGTTAATAGCCAATCCTGGGCTGTGTTGTCTGGCGTAGCTCCTGCTGATAAAGCTGAAAAGGCCATGAACTCGGTCAACAAGTTTCTCAATACCCCCTACGGCATCAAACTCAGTTGGCCTGGATTTAACGCATTTGATCCCAGCAAAGGTGGCATCACCACTTATCCTCCGGGTGCCAAAGAAAATGGAGGTGTTTTTCTGCACACCAACCCTTGGTGCATGATTGCAGAAACCATGCTGGGTCATGGAGATTTGGCATTCAAGTATTATCAGCAAATTAACCCTGCGGCAAAAAATGACATCATGGATATTTATGAGTGTGAGCCTTATTCTTATCCCCAAAATATTTTAGGCAATGAACACCCCCAGTTTGGATTGGGTAGAAATAGCTGGTTATCCGGCACGGCATCGTGGACTTATCAAGCTGCTACCCAACATATTCTTGGTATTCAACCTTCATATACAGGGCTTCACATCAATCCCTGTATTCCGAAGGAGTGGAAAGAATTTTCTGTCAAACGGGTATTTCGTGGGGCTGTTTATCATATTCATGTGAGTAATCCATCCGGTGTGAACAGGGGTGTCACCTCTGTTCTTGTCGATGGTCGTCGGGTGGAAGGCCCTACGATTGAGCTGTTTCATGACCACAATGAACATGTTGTTCGTGTCACTTTGGGTTGAAATTGCTGGATTCACAGCTTCCTTGGGGCAGCGTTATTTTATGTATAAAAAATGGCTATAACCCTTATCCAGCTTGCATAGGATGCTATGAAAATTGATCCATCCTTTTGCGCTTGTCATGCCTAAAAACTTCACGCTCAGCGACTTTGATTTTGATCTGCCGACAAAACTGATTGCACAACACCCAGTTCAAAAGCGCAGCAGCTCAAGGTTGCTTGACGGCACTGCTGATGTGCCAGTGGATCGTATTTTTAGTGAACTGCCCACACTGTTGCTGCCTGGTGATTTGATGGTATTTAACGATACCCAAGTCATGAAAGCACGTTTGTTTGGTGAAAAGCAGACCGGCGGTCAAGTAGAACTGTTGATAGAGCGTGTCCTGGGTGATGGCGAAGTCGCAGCCCACATGCGCTGCAGTAAAAAACCAAAGCCAGGCAGCACATTGGCACTTGACTGCGCACCAGGCAGCCAGGATCGTTGGAATGCCACCTTGCTAGGCCGTTGGCCTGACAACCAAGGCACCATGTTTCGATTCAAATTGTCAAACGATGCAGGCGACAACCCCTACACGCTGATGGAACGCCACGGCCATGTTCCACTGCCGCCTTACGTCACCCACACCGATTCGCCAGAAGATGCGCATCGCTATCAAACTGTGTTTGCCAAATATCCGGGGGCAGTGGCAGCGCCAACGGCGGCTTTGCATTTTGATGAAGAACTGCTGGCCACAATCGATGCCATGGGTGTCTGGCGGACATCCATCACGCTGCATGTAGGTGCTGGCACTTTTCAACCTGTCAAGACAGAAAACCTGACCCATCACACCATGCACCGAGAATGGTACAACGTGCCAGCACAGGCGCAACAGGCCATCAAAGATTGCAAGAGACGCGGCGGACGCATCATTGCAGTGGGCAGTACCAGTATGCGAACTGTGGAGTCATGGGCGCAAACAGGCCAATCCACGGGCGATACTCAAATTTTTATCACGCCAGGCTTTAAATTCAAGGCAATCGACGTGCTGGTCACCAACTTTCATTTGCCCAAATCAAGTTTAATGATGCTGGTCAGTGCTTTTGCTGGCTTTGATCACATCAAGACGCTTTACCGCCATGCCATTCAAGAGCAATATCGATTTTTCAGTTATGGCGATGCCATGCTGTTAATGCGCCGTGAGAACTCTGCCAATGGACACAACACCAGACCATGAACACTTTTCAAAAGCGAACTGCCATCCGTATTGCAGCAGTCAGTATTCTTCTGGCATCCTTGGCTAGCCCTATGGCTTGGTATGTGTCGTTTGAGAGTGCTGAAGAAAGCATTGTTTCGCTGGCTATTGAAGAGTCTGGCCGTCTGTCGCATCACTTTGGTGCCATTGACATGAGCGGTCAAAATGCTGTTGAACGTGCTGCCAGTGCTGCTCAAATCATTTCAGGCGGCATGTTTGACATTGTCGAAATTTACAACTCGCACGGCAGTAAGTTGGCAGAATCCATGACCCCCGTGGGCAAAACCATCGAATCATCCATGCCACATCACGGAAGGCCAAATTACACACAGGCCTTTTATGAAAGATTCAAACTCGCCAAGGGCTCGTGGGTGTTGCGCGTTTTTGTGCCTTTGCGAAATTCTGAAACTGACCTCCGTATGCCCATCACCAGCTTCTTTGAGGGTGTACGGGTGATGCCGACCTGGCAGCAAGACCAAATTTTAAAAAGTTCGCTTGCTGCGGCCTTGATAGTTGGTCTGGCTTCCTTGCTGTGTGGCGCGGCACTGTACCCTGTGGTGGTTCACCTGTCAGCAGACAACGAACGCAAAACACGCGAAGTGTTGGACTCACACATTTCGATGATGGAAGCCTTGGGACGTGCCATTGCCAAGCGCGATTCTGACACCGGTGCCCACAATTACCGTGTAGCCTGGATTGCGGCCACTGTGGCTGAAAAAATGGGGCTGACGGGCACAACCATGCAGGCCTTGATTGCAGGCAGCTTTTTGCATGATGTGGGCAAAATCGGTATTCCTGATGCCATTTTGCTCAAACCCGGCAGGCTAGATGATGCTGAACTGGCCATCATGCGCACTCACATTAGCCAAGGCAAGGATATTGTGGTGGGTGCTGGCTGGCTGGACGGCGCGCAAGATGTGGTAGCTTCACATCACGAAAAATGGAATGGCAGCGGCTACCCTGCACAGCTTCAAGGTGAGGCTATTCCCCTGTCGGCACGCATTTTTGCTGTGGCCGATGTGTTCGATGCCCTGTGTTCCAAGCGCCCCTACAAAGAACCCATGAGCTTTGAGGACACCATGATCATTTTGGAACAAGACACGGGAAGCCACTTTGACCCCGCCATCATGGAGGTGTTCAAACCCATGGCTCGCAACATTTATGACCGACTGGCGCAGTGCGACGAAGAAGCCACCTGCCAATTGCTGCATGAACGTGTGCGACATCATTTTGAGCAATGACGCACGCCGGCTGACCAACTGACCAGCAGTTACGCCGTGGTATCTTTTGCAAAATAGTTCACTCCAGGCAACCCTTGGTAATCCACATCTTGCGTCCAGAAGATGGCATTCAACTCACGCGCCATACTGTACATGGCTGCGTCTGCCATGGCCAAACCATGCAGACGCGATGCCTTGGAGGCTGACACGGCGCGTGCATCCGTCAAATCAAGAACACGGCCTAATCGCATCACATCCAGGCACTGTGTGACCAGCACTTCAGGCAGATTGCGACTGAGCACCTTGTGAACTTCAAACAAAGCGATGGTGGGTACCAAAAGGTGATGGCGGTTTTCGATGGGGTCGGCAAACAAGTCTGCGCGTAGGGTATCCTGGAAGTATTCGATCCAGCCTGAAGAGTCAACAATGTTCATTCAAATGTCCGATCTGGCTCTTTTTCGGGTTCAATATCGCCTAGGTCATACCCTTTCAGGATGCCGCGGTAAGTGCTCATCGGTAGTTCAGGCTTAATGATCAGCTCTTTGCCACGCAGTTCAAAATGAATGTGCGAGCCAGGCCCCAAGCCCAATTTGGCACGCATGGCCGCAGGCAGCGTGACCTGGCCTTTGGTAGAAACCACGGCTTCAACAGTGGGCAACTCGTCCAACTCGGGGGATGCAACCGTCATAAAGTACTCCTGACTATAAAAATGCCAAGCGTATCACAAAGTAAAGATGTCCGAGTTGTATGAATGGGTGTCTGCATACAATCCTGCCACTCTTTTGGAATGTCCATGCTGAAATTTGACCTGCTTTCTACCGACCTCGCCCACGGCACTTACACCGGATCACACGCACGCACAGGACAGCTCACGCTCACGCACGGTATCGTGCAAACTCCCATTTTTATGCCCGTGGGCACTTATGGCACGGTCAAGGGCGTGATGCCTTGCAGTCTGGAAGATATGGGCGCACAAATCATTTTGGGCAATGCCTTTCATTTGTGGCTGCGCCCGGGGTTAGAGGTGATGAAGAGTTTTGGCGGATTGCATGGTTTTGAGAACTGGCACAAGCCCATTCTGACTGACTCAGGCGGCTTTCAGGTCTGGAGTCTGGGATCATTGCGCCACATTACCGAGGAAGGTGTACATTTTTCATCCCCCGTGAACGGTGACAAGCTCTTTATGTCGCCTGAAGTCAGTATGCAGATTCAAACCCAGCTCAATTCCGATGTTGTCATGCAGCTTGACGAATGCACACCCTATCTGTCGTTAGAGGCCAGGACACAAGGCCAAATCACCACCGAACGCCAGGCCAGGGATTCAATGGCCATGAGTTTGCGCTGGGCACGGCGCAGCCAGGCGGAATTTGAACGATTGCAAAACCCCAATGCTTTGTTTGGTATTGTGCAAGGGGGCATGTTTGAGCACTTGCGCCAAGAGTCTTTGGATGCCCTAGTTGAGATGAACTTCCCCGGTTACGCGGTGGGGGGTGTCAGTGTGGGTGAACCCAAAGACGAGATGCTGCGCATCATGGCGCACACTCCGCACAGATTACCCGCTCACAAACCGCGTTACTTAATGGGGGTGGGCACTCCTGAAGATTTGGTAGAGGGTGTAGTGCAAGGTGTGGATATGTTTGACTGCGTCATGCCCACCCGCAATGCTCGCAATGGCACATTGTTCACCCGTTTTGGTGACCTGAAAATTCGCAACGCCCGTCACAAGGCAGACCACAGCCCAGTGGACGACACCTGCACCTGTTACGCTTGCCAAGGCATCACCCATGCCCATGACAGTAAGCATGGGGGATTTAGCCGTGCTTACCTGCATCATCTGGATCGCTGCGGTGAAATGCTGGGTCCCATGCTGGCGAGCATCCATAACCTGCACTATGTCCTGAACCTGATGAGCGAAGTGCGCGCTGCGCTGGATACAGGTCAGTTTGGTGCTTTTCAGGCACAGTTCAAGGCCGACCGTGAACGCGGTGTGTGAACAGGTCTTTGCAAACCGTTCAACTGGTATAGATTCCCCGAACGCAGATGAATTTGATTCAAAAAGCCATCATCTGTAGAGCTGGTTTTGAGGATATTCAACTCAAATCCGCCTGCGTTCGGGGATGCGGGATGGTTTGGATAGTAAGGCTAAGAGTGCGAAGTGAGACTCAAAT
>CAIYWD010000282.1 GCA_903929815.1 uncultured beta proteobacterium | reverse complement strand
TTAGGATGTCGCACTCAAGCAAAGCCACATCACTTTGAATCGCACCCGACCACTAGCAAAGTTACCCATGGAAAAAGATGAACGATAATTTGGATCATGAACAAAAATCATTGTCCTGATCCAAAGGGCACTACCGGCTATCGGTATTGGATAGCCATTGAACGTAGGTTTGAATGACCAAATTAACTGCTGATACTCCCATCATGGCCTTTGCACAGTTGCAACTGGCCGCACCTTTGGCACGTGCCGTATCTGACATGGGCTACACCATCATGACCCCCATCCAGGCGCAGGCCATTCCGGTCGTGTTGCAAGGACGAGACGTCATGGGTGCTGCTCAAACAGGCACAGGCAAAACCGCAGCGTTTGCTTTGCCACTGTTGCAGCGCTTGCTCCGACACGAAAGTTCTTCTGCCTCGCCCGCACGCCACCCCGTGCGCGCTCTGGTGTTGCTCCCCACCCGTGAACTGGCCGACCAAGTGGCTGAACAAATCAAACTGTACGGCAAATACACCCAACTGCGCAGTGCCGTTGTGTTTGGCGGAATTGACATGAAACCACAAACGCTGGAGCTAATCAAAGGGATCGAAGTGTTGGTAGCCACACCTGGCCGACTGATCGACCACATTGAAGCTAAAAACTGTGTTCTCAGCCAAGTGGAATATGTGGTTCTGGACGAAGCCGACCGCATGTTGGACATCGGTTTTTTGCCCGACCTTCAACGTATTTTGAGCTTTTTGCCTCATCAGCGTACCACGCTGCTGTTTTCGGCAACGTTTTCGCCCGAGATCAAGCGCTTGGCCAACAGTTATTTGCATGACCCTGTAACGATTGAAGTCGCCCGCTCCAATGCCATGGCATCCACCGTAGAGCAGCATTTTTACAGAGTGGATGATGACGATAAGCGTCATGCGCTGCACCAAATTCTGCGTCAGCGTGGCTTAAAGCAGGCGTTTGTCTTTGTCAACAGCAAACTAGGGTGCGCCCGCCTGGCGCGTTCCCTAGAGCATGAAGGTTTGAGAACCACGGCCTTGCATGGCGACAAAAGTCAAGATGATCGACTCAAAGCACTTGAATCGTTCAAAAGTGGCGAGGTTGATTTGCTGGTGTGTACCGATGTCGCCGCTCGTGGTCTGGACATCAAGGATGTCCCTGCCGTTTTTAACTTTGACATTCCTTTCAACGCAGAAGATTACATTCATCGCGTTGGCCGAACGGGTCGTGCAGGAGCTGCAGGTCTGGCCATCAATTTTGTTTCCAGAACCGATTTGCGTTTGGTGGCTGACATCGAACGCATGATCAACACCAAAATTGAACTTGAAGCGATGGAGTTCGAGGAAAATCTTCCCGATATTCGCAAGCAAGGCCATATCAATGACGGGCGGCGTCTTTACCGTGAAGAGTTTGACGTAGAACGAGTTCAGCGTTCAGTACGCCGTGACTGCAAACCTGCTCGCATCGACCCATTTTTTGACAAACCCTACGAGCAGCAGCCTGTTGACACGTCCCCCTCTTGGGAAACAGTAGCACCGCGCCACGGTGTGCGCGGCATTTCAAGCAACATCAAACCTCGGAAAAAACTCGCTGCCTTATTCACACCCGTCTGAATTTAAGGATGTTGTGCCGCTGTGCAACCCACCTGAATCAGTTGCGGTGTCGTAGAGGGTTGGCTGTCATCAAGCCTGAGCGCTGTCAATCTGCCACCCCAAACACAACCCGAGTCGAGCGAGATCACGTCCTCACGCCCAAGCCACCCTAAGGTTGACCAGTGACCAAATGCAACGCGCACATTCGCAGTGTGTCGCCCTGGCACATCAAACCAGGGCAGATAGCCAGGTGGCGCAGCATCAGCGCCCAGTGTGACCGAAAACTCCATCTGACCCGATGCTGTGCAAAATCGCAAGCGTGTCAAGGCGTTCACAATCACCCTCAACCGATCATCTCCTGACCATGATGCATCCCAATGATCAGGCTGATTGCCGTACATGCGGTGCAAAAAATCAGGCCAATTTGTGCTATGTAAAACACGTTCAACTTCCCCAGCCAGCGCTATGCATTGATGGGCTGTCCATGCAGGCAGCACACCGGCGTGAACCAATAAATAGTCATGATTTCGATGCGTTAGCAAGCGTGCCAAGGGCTGTTGGCGCAACCAGGTCAACAAAATGTCGCAGTCGGGGGCTGTAAGCAATTCAGACAAGGTATCTTTGCGATGGAGCTTGCGTGCGCCCACCGACACGGCCAGCAGATGAAGGTCATGGTTGCCCAAAATGCACTGGGCTGCATGACCATAGCGCATCAAACGACGCAGCACACCCGCAGAATCTGGCCCACGATTTACCATATCGCCAAGCAGGTACAGTGTGTCTCGGCTGGGCGAAAAAGAAACGGCAATGAGTAAGCGCTGAAGCGCCTCGTCGCAGCCTTGAATATCTCCAATCAAGTAAAGTGCCATATGATGACTCACGGTTCTCTCATTTTTCTAATTTTAAAATCAACAACTTACATTTTCAATAGCTAATTTTTGTCGATAATCCCAGATTGGCGCGCAAACTAAGTTGCTGATTTTATTGATGCCAATCATCGTAACCACCCTAACAAAATGAGCGAACCGAGAGTGATGATCTGAACATCATGGAATTATTGCTGATAGTCCTTTTAACCCTGCTGAACGGTGTTTTTGCCATGTCCGAACTGGCACTCACAGTCAGTCGCAAAGTGCGTCTGACCACCCTGGCTGAAGAGGGTGACAAAGGCGCTCTCGCAGCGCTGGAACTGCTCGATCATCCCAACCAGTTTTTATCCACGGTGCAAATAGGAATTACCTCAATTGGTGTGCTCAACGGTATCATGGGCGAGGCAGCATTCAGTGATCATTTGGCGCTGTGGCTGCGGTCATGGGGAGTGGCGGGTGCAGTAGCCGACATTGCAGCAACAGGCCTGATTGTCACCTTGATCACTTACATCACCATCATTTTTGGTGAGCTGGTGCCCAAGCGCATTGGGCAGTTACACCCCGAACGGGTCGCACGTCTCATTGCACGTCCCATGCAATGGCTGGCACGATCTGCAGGGCCATTTGTCAGATTGCTGTCTGGCTCTACGGCGGCAGTACTCAAATTGTTGCGCATTGATACCAATGCCACGCGCTGCGTGACTGAGGCCGAAATTTCAGCTAGCCTGGAAGAAGGCCTCGATGCCGGGGTGATTGAAGCGCACGAACACCAGATGATGCATAACGTGCTGGCACTCGATGACAGGCCACTGGCTTCGTTGATGGTGCCGCGATCGGATGTGGACTGGCTCGATGCAAAATGGACAGTGGCAAAAGGGTTGTCGCAGGTTGGTAGCAGCGGTATGCACTCTTGGTATCCTGTGTGCCGTGGCTCACTTGACGAAGTGCTGGGCAAAATCAGCGTGGCACACATGCTGCAACTGGGCGATGAAGCACCTGGCACGCTGGCGCAATATGCCATTACTGTGTCTTTTGTACCTGAAACCCTCAGCGCTATGGAATTGCTCGAACAACTGCGCGCCAAGGCCGGACGTATGGTGCTGGTGGTCGATGAGTACGGGGTGGTACAGGGATTACTGACCCCCCACGACCTGCTGGAAGCCATTACCGGTGAATTGCAGCCCTATGCCAGCGCTGAGGCTTGGGCTATCGAACGTGAAGACGGTAGTTGGCTGCTCGATGGCATCATGCCGGTGAATGAACTCAAGACAAGGCTTGATATAGCTGAGTTGCCCCAAGAGCAGCGCGGTCGCTACAACACGCTCGCAGGTTTGCTGATGACCGTCAGCGGTCGGTTGCTTGGCACCGGCGAAAAAGTGGCGTTTAATGGCTGGCAATTTGAAGTGCTAGACCTTGATGGTCGGCGTGTCGATAAGGTACTGGCCAGCCGAACGCCAGCCGCCGCGCCGAACGTGTCACCTACTACATCGCCAGGCAGTCGTGCGCTTTGAATGTGTCAAGTGTTCGTTTCATGGAGGGCGCATCTGTATTGATAAGCGATTAACTGAAAGTTTTCTACGTCAAAAATTGTACAAAATTCGGTTCTAACGCGCTCTGGTATTGCGTTGAGCGCTATGTTTTGTGAAATTATTAGGTAGCAAACTTATTGTGAATCACTTACCCTGCGTATTGAGTCTGTAGCTGGCAAGGGTGTGATTCAAAGTGATGTGAACGTGGCAATATTCACCTGTCAAGCTGCACGAACTTGAGTGAGTTTTTGGTATAACAAATCGGCCTCTAGCGCCCGTCCTGCTTGCATAGTTAACTATCTTTTTAATAGTAAAATGGGCGAATAAATTCGCCGAACTCTTCTCATTGCATGTATCCATATTGGCTGCACCACATCACTTTGAAACGCACCCCAGGGCAAGGTAAGCATGGGATCATGCCATTAGAACCTGATATAGTCACGCCCTTTTCGGGTATTCCGAAGGGGTTCATGTTTTTGTTGTTTTATTAAGCGTTTTGGGACGCTTGTTCATCAGGAGGCATAGGTGCCAACCATTAATCAGTTAATTCGTCAGGGGCGTGCGGTTGAGACAATCAAATCCAAAAGCCCTGCGATGGAAAATTCTCCACAGCGACGCGGGGTTTGTACCCGTGTCTATACCACTACACCCAAAAAGCCCAATTCAGCTTTACGTAAAGTGGCCAAAGTGCGCTTGACCAACGGGTTTGAGGTTATTTCGTACATTGGCGGTGAAGGCCACAATTTGCAGGAACACAGTGTGGTGCTCGTTCGCGGCGGTCGTGTCAAAGACTTGCCTGGTGTGCGCTATCACATTGTGCGTGGTTCTCTTGACTTGCAAGGCGTGAAAGACCGCAAGCAATCACGTTCCAAATACGGTTCCAAACGGCCCAAAGTCAAATAAGGCCAAAAAGTTCAAATCATCCACCCATTTTTTAACAGGTGTTGGTGAATAGCGTGGCGCAATCCATCAGCGTAGTGACCCACGGTTTGGGTCGAGTAAGTAAGAGATAGATGTTTTGTCTCTTGCGGTGTTCATCAAACACCAACTGAAGCAATAAAGGAAATATATGCCACGTCGTCGCGAAGTCCCCAAACGTGAAATTTTGCCAGACCCCAAGTTTGGTAATGTTGAGCTGTCCAAATTCATGAATGTCATCATGGAAGGTGGCAAAAAAGCTGTTGCAGAGCGCATTATTTATGGCGCTCTTGAACAAATTGCAAAAAAACACCCTGACAAAGACCCCATCGAAGCCTTCACCGTGGCCATCAACAACGTGAAGCCTTTGGTTGAGGTTAAATCCCGCCGTGTTGGCGGTGCCAACTATCAGGTGCCTGTTGAAGTTCGCCCCGTTCGCCGCTTGGCCTTGTCCATGCGCTGGATCAAAGAGGCCGCCCGCAAACGCGGTGAAAAGTCCATGGCACTGCGCTTGGCCAATGAGTTGCTTGAAGCCACTGACGGTCGTGGTGGCGCTATGAAAAAGCGTGACGAAGTTCACCGTATGGCGGAGGCCAACAAAGCTTTCTCTCACTTCCGCTTCTAAATCAAGCGGACTTGGAATCGTTGCAGGCCGTCACTTGCAGTCTGTTGCTTTTCAAGACACTGATTCTCCCAAGGTCATTTAAGGATTCATCATGGCTCGCCATACTCCCATTGAGCGCTACCGTAATATTGGCATTTCTGCGCATATTGATGCCGGTAAAACAACCACCACAGAGCGCATTCTTTTTTACACCGGTGTCAATCACAAAATTGGTGAAGTGCATGACGGCGCGGCCACCATGGACTGGATGGAGCAAGAGCAAGAGCGTGGTATCACCATCACCTCTGCGGCCACCACCTGCTTTTGGAAGGGCATGGAAAATAATTTTGCTGATCATCGCATCAATATTATTGACACCCCAGGTCACGTTGACTTCACCATCGAAGTGGAACGCTCCATGCGTGTGCTCGACGGAGCTTGCATGGTGTATTGTGCTGTGGGGGGAGTGCAGCCCCAGTCTGAAACCGTATGGCGTCAAGCTAATAAATACAAAGTTCCGCGTTTGGCTTTTGTCAACAAAATGGACCGCACAGGTGCCAACTTTTTCAAGGTCTATGACCAGATGAAACTGCGGCTTAAGGCCAACCCTGTCCCCATTGTCATTCCCATAGGTGCTGAAGAACACTTTACCGGTGTGGTTGATTTGATCAAAATGCGTGCCATCATTTGGGATGAAGCATCCCAAGGCATGAAGTTTAACTATCAGAGTATTCCGGCTGACTTACAGGCTTTGGCTCAGGAATGGCGCGACAAAATGGTGGAATCTGCCGCCGAGGCCAATGAAGAACTGATGAACAAATACCTTGAAGGGGGTGATTTGTCCGAAGCTGAAATCAAGTTTGGCTTGAGAACCCGAACCATTGCCAGCGAAATTCAACCCATGCTGTGTGGTTCGGCCTTCAAAAACAAAGGTGTTCAACGCATGTTGGATGCTGTCGTTGAATTCATGCCATCGCCGGTAGACATTCCTCCCGTGCGCGGTACCGATGAAGATGAAGCCCTTGTGTCCCGCCGTGCCGATGACACTGAAAAATTCTCAGCCTTGGCGTTTAAGTTGATGACAGACCCATTTGTGGGTCAGTTGACGTTTGTTCGTGTTTATTCGGGTGTACTCACCAAAGGCGATTCTGTCTATAACCCCATTCGTAGCAAGAAAGAGCGCATTGGCCGAATTGTGCAAATGCATGCCAACAAGCGTGAAGAGGTTAGCGAAATTCGTGCTGGCGATATAGCTGCCTGCGTGGGTTTGAGAGAAGTCACCACGGGCGAAACCTTGTGTGATCCAAGCGCCATCATCATGCTAGAGCGAATGGTTTTCCCCGAGCCTGTTATCACACAGGCGGTAGAGCCAAAAACAAAGGTTGATCAGGAAAAAATGGGCATTGCTCTGCAACGTTTGGCGCAGGAAGACCCCTCGTTTCGCGTCAAGACCGACGAAGAATCCGGTCAAACTCTGATTGCAGGCATGGGCGAGTTACACCTTGAAATTATTGTTGATCGCATGAAGCGTGAGTTTGGCGTAGAAGCCAACGTGGGCAAGCCGCAAGTGGCGTACCGTGAAACCATCCGCAAGACCATTGAAGATGCCGAAGGTAAATTTGTTCGCCAGTCAGGTGGCAAGGGTCAATACGGTCATGTGGTTCTGAAAATTGAACCCAATGCAGCCGGCAAGGGCATTGTGTTTGTAGATGCCATCAAGGGCGGTGTTGTGCCGCGTGAATACATTCCTGCGGTTGAAAAAGGCATTCATGAGGCTGTGACACAAGGTGTGTTGGCAGGTTACCCTGTGGTGGATGTCAAGGTCACACTGCACTTTGGTTCTTACCATGATGTGGACTCTAACGAATTGGCCTTCAAAATGGCTGCCATTTTTGGATTCAAGGAAGGTTGCCGTAAGGCCGGACCTGTCATTCTTGAACCTATGATGGCCGTAGAAGTTGAAACACCCGAAGACTATGCCGGCAACGTGATGGGCGATTTATCCTCACGTCGAGGCATGGTTCAAGGAATGGAAGACATGGCCGGTGGTGGCAAGGTCATCAGGGCTGAAGTGCCACTGTCTGAAATGTTTGGCTATTCCACCACGCTGCGCTCCATGTCGCAAGGCCGTGCGTCTTACACCATGGAATTCAAACACTACACAGAGGCACCGCGCAATGTGTCTGAAGCCATAGTGTCGGCACGATCCAAATAACTTTTTATTCAGAACCGTCTGCGATGTTGCACCCTAGGCTGTCCGTGGCTTGGGATCAGTGTCAACATGCAGACTTTAAACCCTCCCACGGGCATTGCTCATTGAAAGACTTGAAAAATGGCAAAAGAAAAATTTGCACGCACCAAACCCCACGTCAATGTGGGAACGATCGGTCACGTTGACCACGGCAAGACCACGCTAACGGCTGCGATAACCTCTGTGCTTGCAGCCAAGTTTGGCGGCACTGCCAAGGCCTACGATCAAATTGACGCAGCTCCTGAAGAAAAAGCCCGCGGC
>CAIYWD010000281.1 GCA_903929815.1 uncultured beta proteobacterium | reverse complement strand
TTTGAAAAAGGGGGGTTAGGGGGGATTTGGTTTTTGTATTGCACCACATCACTTTGAAACGCACCCCTCGCTCCCAGGAGTGATGCTATGATTTTTGCAGTCTTTTATGATCAAGAAATCAGCCTCTAACGCACGTCCCACTTGCTTAGTTTGCTATGATTTTTGCAACTTAAGTCAGGCATGGCAGACACCACATCACTTTGAAACGCACCCGACGGTTCGCGCAATGCGTTGGCACTGGTTCATTTGAGTTACGATTGTTCATGACATCCACTTTGGCGTAACCCACTCACCACATCACTCCGAATTTCTTCCATGATTCGCTTGCATATGCCCCATCAAAACCGCTTGCTTGCTGCCCTTGCTGCACACGATGTTGCACACTTTGCAGCTCAGTTGGAATTGGTACCCATGCCGCTAGGGCATATGCTGTATGAGCCAGGAATCCAGTTGCGCTACGCTTATTTTCCAACGACCTCCATCGTATCGCTGCACTATGTCACGAAAGATGGCGCATCGGCTGAAATGGCTGGTGTTGGCAATGAGGGATTGGTGGGTGTTCCTTTGTTTACGGGGGGCGATACAACGTCTAGCTCGGCAGTAGTACAAACTGCTGGCCATGCGTATCGACTTGAGCGCCACTATCTGGTGAAGGAGTTCAACAGGGCAGGTGCCATGCAACGCTTGCTGCTACTTTATACCCAAGCCTTGATGACTCAAATGGCGCAAACCGCCGTTTGTTACCGTCACCATTCGATCGAACAGCAATTGTGCCGATGGTTGTTATTGACCATGGACAGAGTCCCATTGCGCGAGTTGATCCTGACACAGGAACTGGTGGCTGGCATGTTGGGGGTTCGCCGTGAAAGCATTACCGAAGCTGCCAGCCATTTAAAAAATCTCGGCATCATCAGCTATCGTCGAGGTCATCTCAGTGTGCTGGATCGCGAGGGATTGGAGAGCCACTCCTGCGAGTGCTATGGCGTTCTCAAGAAAGAGCTGACACGGCTGCTGCGTAATGTGCTATCGACTTGATGGGTATGTCCCACTTTTTAATGGGGTAACAATTGAAAAAAAAAACCAGCGAATTTCGACAGCCTACCCATACCCTCTTGCATCAGGAGTAAAGTAGCGCCCATTTCATTTTATCTGGAGACTTTATGACAACACATCTTTCACCAGCAGAACAAGCTTTGCGCGATGCGGCCACTGAGTACCATCGCCTGCCCACACGCGGCAAAATTTCGGTCAATGCCACCAAACCGCTGCACAACCAGCGCGATCTTTCTCTGGCTTACTCACCCGGTGTGGCTTATCCGTGTCTTGAAATTCAGGCTGACCCCTCGCTCGCTCACGAGTACACCAGTCGGGGTAATCTGGTGGCTGTGGTGACCAACGGCACGGCCGTGTTGGGATTGGGGGATATTGGCCCGCTGGCAGGCAAGCCCGTGATGGAGGGCAAGGGTTGCCTGTTCAAGAAATTTGCTGGTATCGATGTGTTTGATATTGAACTCGATGAACATGACCCCGACAAGCTCATTGACATCATTGCTTCGCTTGAACCCACGTTGGGCGGCATTAACCTGGAAGACATCAAAGCGCCTGAGTGTTTTTACATTGAACAAAAGCTCAGTGAACGCATGGGTATTCCTGTATTTCATGATGACCAGCATGGCACGGCCATCATTTCCAGCGCTGCTTTGATCAATGCACTGGAACTGGTGGGTAAAAACATTGCCGATGTGCAAGTGGCTGTGTCAGGTGCAGGTGCTGCTGCCATTGCCTGTTTGACTGTGATGGTGGGCCTGGGCATGCAGGTCAAAAACATCTTTATTTGCGACTCCAAAGGCGTGGTCTATGAAGGGCGGCCAGGCGGGTACGACCCGTCCAAAGCTCGTTTTGCCAAAGACACCGACAAGCGTACCTTGGCAGATGCCGTGAAAGATGCCGATGTCTTTTTGGGCTGCTCTGTGGCTGGTATGCTGACTTCCGAAATGGTCAAGACGATGGCCCCCAAACCTGTCATTTTGGCGCTGGCCAATCCTGAGCCTGAAATTCGCCCCGAATTGGCCAAGGCCGTTCGTCCGGATTGCATTATTGCCACAGGCCGGTCGGACTATCCCAATCAGGTCAATAACGTTTTGTGTTTTCCCTATATTTTCAGAGGTGCGCTGGACTGTGGTGCGACCAAAATTACCGACGAAATGAAACTGGCCTGCGTGCGCGAAATTGCTGACCTGGCCAAGGCCAACATCAGCGAAGAAGTGGCCAGCGCCTACGCCGGTCAAGAATTGGGCTTTGGCCCGGATTACATCATCCCCAAACCCTTTGATTCACGTTTGATTTTGCGCATTGCGCCTGCTGTGGCTGCTGCTGCTGAAAAGTCAGGTGTGGCCACACGCCCCATCAAGGATATGGATGTTTATCGTCGTGAGCTGTCGCGCTTTATTTATGCCACAGGTCTGTTGATGGAACCAGTGTTTAACGCTGCCCGCAATGCCCCCGCGAATGCCAAACGCGTTGCTTACGCCGAAGGTGAAGACGAGCGTGTTCTGCGTGCTGCACAACTCGTGATCGAAGATGGCCTGGCGCGCCCCATTTTGATTGGTCGCCCTGCGGTGATTGAGTCGCGCATTGCCAAAGCTGGTCTGCACTTGCAACTGGGGCGCGATTTTGATTGCGTGAACCCTGAACAAGACCCGCGTTTTCGTCAGTATTGGGAGGCCTACCACCAATGCATGGGGCGCAACGGCGTGAGTGTGGAGGCCGCCAAGGCCGCCGTGCGACGTAGTACAACCACGATTGCTGCGCTGATGGTCAAGCAAGGCGATGCCGATGCCATGCTGTGCGGACTGCATGGCAGCTTTGATGTGCATTTAGGTCATGTGAGTGACGTGATTGGCCGTAAAGCTGGTGTCAATGCCTTTGCCACATTGAACGCTTTGATGCTCGAACATGGTTCGATTTTTGTAGCAGATACCTATGTGAACGAAGACCCTACCGCCGAGCAGTTAAGCGCCATCGCACAAATGGCAGCAGACGAAGTTCGGCGCTTTGGCCTTCTGCCCAAGGTGGCGTTTTTGTCACATTCCAACTACGGTTCATCGCAACGTGCCTCGGCTCGCAAAATGCGCCTGGCCACTGAGATGTTCAAGGCGGCCTGCCCGCAGGTGGAATGCGATGGCGAATTGCAAGGCGACGCTGCCTTGTCTGAAGCCATTCGCAAAAACACCCTGCCTGTCAATACCTTGAGCGACAAGGCCAACATTTTGATCTGCCCCAATCTGGATGCCGCCAACATTTTGTTCAATGTACTCAAAGTGACCGGCAGCAACGGCGTGACTGTTGGCCCCATTTTGCTGGGTGCTGCTGCTACGGCGCATGTGCTGACCCCTTCTAGCACCGTGCGCCGCGTGGTGAATATGACGGCGCTGGCGGTGGCCGATGTGAGTGCCTTGCGCTGACATCAGGCATCATAGACCCTTCAGCGCCCAGCTAAAGCCTGGGGACATGAAGGGTCTGCATTTCTGGCCGTCACATTCACCACAAAATAGTAGTCATTTTGCCCTCTAACGCACGTCCATCAAGCGTTAGTAGCTATATTTTAAATAGCAAGCAGTGACGGTGGTATCAGTCTATCTGCAATGACAATCCATGACTTTTGACCATTTCAGCATGGCTGGTGTTTTGTTAGCATTAAATTTTCTAGGCTATTTGAGGAACGATCTTGACCACTTCATCTACTTTATTGCCCGAGGGCATTGGGGATCGCATCAACGATCATCTGCTGCACACCATTGGGTGCGAACCTGGTCACGCCAGCGCCAGCGATTTGATGCAGGCGGTATCCCAGGTGGCGCGCGCACAGCTATCCGAGCGTTGGGTCAAAACCCAGGAGCAAGAGCGCCGGCACAAAGCGCGCCGTGTGGTTTATCTGTCGATGGAATTTTTAATGGGGCGCACCCTGTCCAACGCTCTGGCTGCACTTAATTTGACACAAGGAGCGGCACAAGGATTGATGCATCACGCCAAATGCCTTGAAGACATTGCAAGCCAGGAACTCGATGCAGCTTTGGGCAACGGGGGCTTGGGTCGCCTGGCTGCCTGTTTTCTGGACTCCATGGCCACTTTGGGCTTGCCTTCATTTGGCTACGGTATTCGGTACGAATATGGCATGTTTGCCCAACACATTCAAGACGGGTGTCAAGTCGAAAACCCGGACTCCTGGATCAAAGACGGTACACCCTGGGAATTTCCACGCAACAACATCGTTTATACCGTGTGTTTTGGTGGCTGGGTCACGCATGAAAACGACGAAGCCAGATGGCTTAATGCAGGCGAAGTCACCGCCAAGGCCTACGACATGGTAGTGCCTGGGCACGGCATCGACAAAGTCAGCACTTTGAGACTGTGGAAGGCAGTCGCCCCCGATCACATTGACTTGGGCGCTTTTAACACCGGCGATTACGCACGCGCCGCCAGTGCCAAAAACGAATATGAAAACATCTCGTGGGTGCTTTACCCCAACGACAGCACACCGGCTGGGCGCGAACTTCGCCTCAAGCAAGAGTATTTTTTTGTAAGTGCCTCCATGCAAGACCTGCTGAAGCGCCATTTGTCTGAACATCCTACTTTAGACAATCTGGCCGACTATGTAGCCATTCACTTAAATGATACCCATCCGGCCATTGGTGTGGCCGAGTTGATGCGCATTTTGTGTGACCAACACGCCATGTCCTGGACGAAAGCCTGGAGCCTGTGTCGCCTGATTTTTTCTTACACCAACCACACCTTGATGCCAGAAGCACTTGAAACCTGGTCGGTTTCCCTGATACAACGTGTCTTGCCGCGTCACATGGAAATCATTTTCCGCATCAACAAGGAATTTTTGGATCACGCTGCGCGTTTTCGCCCGGGAGACTCTGAATTTTTGAAACGCTTGTCGCTGATTGACGAGGTAGGCGAACGCCGGGTACGCATGGCTCATTTGTCGGTAGTGGGCAGTCACCATGTGAACGGCGTGTCTGCACTGCACTCTGAACTGTTGGTTCACACGATTTTTTCCGATTTTGCCGCCCTGTGGCCAGAACGTTTTACCAACATGACCAACGGTGTGACACCACGTCGCTGGTTGGCACAGGCCAATCCAGGTTTGGCAGCTTTGCTCGACCAGACCTTAGGTAAACACTGGCGGCTTGACCTTGATCAATTGGAACAATTGGAAGACAGGCAAAACGATGCCGTTTTTATCAAACAGTTCATGGCGATCAAACGAGCCAACAAGGTACGTCTGGCCAAGCACATTCTGCAAACCACAGGCATTGAGGTCAGCCCTGACAGTTTGTTTGACGTGCAGGTCAAACGCATTCACGAGTACAAACGCCAGTTGCTCAACGTGCTGCATGTCATCACCCGCTACCAGGCCATTTTGGCCAATCCGCAGGCTGACTGGGTGCCGCGAACGGTTATTTTTGCGGGCAAGGCAGCGTCTAGCTACCAGTCTGCCAAGTCCATCATCCGGCTCATTCACGATGTGGGCACCACCATCAACAACGACCCCCGCGTAGGCGACCGTCTGAAACTGATTTTTATCCCAAACTATGGGGTATCTGTGGCCGAAATCATCATTCCCGGTGCTGATTTGTCCGAGCAAATTTCAACAGCCGGCACAGAAGCGTCAGGCACCGGCAACATGAAACTTGCCCTCAATGGTGCATTGACCATCGGAACGGATGACGGCGCCAACATTGAAATTCGCCAACAAGTGGGGGACGACAACATCTTTATTTTTGGTCTGAAAACGCCTGAAGTCAGAGCCTTGCGCATTGTGGGCTACCACCCTTTGAGCTACTATAACAACCAGCCCGAGCTGAAATCGGTGCTCGATGCCATTTCAAGTGGTGAGTTTTCACCCGATGAACCGACCCGCTACCGTGCCTTGGTTGATTCCCTGGTGTGGCAGGGCGACCACTACATGTTGCTAGCCGATTACGCCTCTTATGTTGCCACTCAAAACAAGGTGGATGAACTTTACCGTCACCCCGAACAATGGTGTCAAAAAGCCATCGCCAATGTGGCAGGTATGGGGGTATTTTCGTCAGATCGCACCATCGGAGAATATGCACGCCAGATCTGGCGTATTGAACCTCAGTCATCAAAGTTACACCATGCCCTCTAAACATACCATTGATTTGATTTGCAACGCCTGCCATGGCGACCCCTTTTCTGTGTTGGGGCCTCACCCCGGTCCAAATGGCAGGGTGTCCATTCGCTGTTTTTTACCCACAGCCGAATGCGTTACGGTTACGAATGCACAAGGGCAGACCTTGGGCGAACTTGAACACAAAGTCGGCGGTTTTTTTGCAGGGGATATCGGTGCTGCCATCACAGACCCCTACCGCCTCCAGGTGCAATGGGTTAGTGGTCAATTCAGCACGCTAGAGGACCCCTATCGCTTTCCTTTGGTTTTGGGCGAGACCGATGTCTGGTTACTGGCAGAGGGTACACATCTGCGGCCTTTTGAAGTCATGGGCGCCCACCCAACTACCCTGTTGGGTGTGGCAGGCACATCCTTCACTGTTTGGGCACCCAACGCGCAGCGCGTGAGCGTCATTGGAGACTTTAACTACTGGGATGGTCGTCGCCATCCTATGCGTTTGCGCCGTGAATGTGGTATTTGGGAACTGTTTTTACCTGATGTCCACGCGGGTGCTCATTACAAGTTTGAGATTCGCAGCATTCACGGTCATGTTTTGCCTGCGCGCTCTGACCCCTACGCCTTGCAGTCTGAATTGCGACCCGTTACAGCCAGTGTCGTAGGCCATTTGCCCGCGATGGTGACACCCTCTTGTCAACGCCAACAAGCCAACGCGCTTGATGCCCCCATCAGCATTTATGAAGTGCATTTAGGCTCCTGGCGACGTGTACCCGAAGACGGCCAACGCTGGCTAAACTGGGATGAGCTGGCAGACACACTGATACCGTATGTCAAAGACATGGGGTTCACCCACATTGAGCTGCTGCCCATCAGCGAACACCCTTTGGATGCATCATGGGGCTACCAGCCCGTGGGACTGTATGCGCCCACTGCCCGCTTTGGTGATCCGTCAGGGTTTGGCCGGTTGGTGCAACGCTGCCACGATGAGGGTATTGGTTTGATTCTGGATTGGGTGGCTGCACATTTTCCCAGTGACGCGCATGGCCTGTCCAATTTTGACGACACTCATTTGTATGAATATGCTGACCGACGTGAGGGCTTCCACAATGATTGGAACACCCTGATCTACAACCTGGGGCGCACCGAGGTCCGTAACTTTATGGTGGGCAATGCACTGTACTGGCTGGAGCGCTTCGGTGTGGATGGCCTGCGTGTGGATGCTGTGGCTTCGATGATCTACCGCGATTACAGCCGAAGGGCAGGTGAATGGATACCCAACGCTTTTGGGGGTCGTGAAAACCTGGAGGCCATTTCCTTTTTGAAGCGCATGAATGAAGTGATTGGTGTGGAGTGTCCCCAGGCCATCACCCTGGCGGAAGAATCGACGGCTTTTCCAGCAGTATCGCGCCCCACTTACGCGGGCGGTTTGGGCTTTCACTACAAATGGAACATGGGCTGGATGCACGACACTCTGGTTTACATGGCACGTGACCCCGTTCACCGAAAATACCATCAAGGCGAGATATCCTTCAGTTTGATATACGCCTTCCATGAAAATTTTGTGCTCCCCATTTCTCATGATGAAGTGGTGCATGGCAAGGGTTCTTTGCTTTCCAAAATGCCGGGCGACATCTGGCAAAAATTTGCCAATGTCCGTGCATTATTGGGTTACATGTATGGTCATCCGGGGAAAAAACTTTTGTTCATGGGATGTGAGTTTGCCCAAGAGCGTGAGTGGAATCATGAGCATAGCCTGGATTGGCATCTGCTGGATGACCCCGCTCATGCGGGTGTACAGCGTCTGGTGCGTGACCTCAATACGATTTACCAGGCTACCCCTGCCTTGTATCAGCAAGACTTTGTTCCAAACGGCTTCCAATGGATTGATCACAACGATGCCGAGCATTCCGTATTAAGTTTTGTGCGACGCGGCACAGAAGATGGTGCTGTGATGGTGGTCGTTTGCAATTTCACGCCAGGCGTATGGAACGACTACCGGATGGGTGTTCCACTGGCCGGTTCTTATCGGGAGCGGCTCAATACCGATGCCACTCGTTACGGTGGCAGTGGGGTGGCAGCGTTGTCTGGCAGTGATGTGGCCAGCCCCGTGCCTTATCAGGGGCAAGCGTATTCGCTGACACTGACATTGCCACCGCTGGCCGTTGTATTTTTGGAATGGATGGCCTGATGCTCTATACCATACAGCGTGGCAAGCCGTGGCCGCTGGGGGCATCGTATGACGGTCAAGGCGTTAATTTTGCAGTGTTTTCTTCGAACGCTCTGACCGTTGAACTGTGTCTGTTTGACCCTTCTGGCAGCCGAGAGACCGTGCGATTGCGGCTGCCCGCATGTACCCATGATGTCTGGCACGGCTACCTACCCCATGCGCAGCCAGGTCTGGTGTATGGTCTGAGGGCACATGGCCCTTGGCGTCCTGACCGAGGGCTACGCTTTGATGCTTCCAAACTACTGCTAGACCCTTATGCGCGCGACATTGTGGGCGACTTCATTTGGGGTGACGAGCACTTTACGCCTGACACCATTTATTCTGGGCACACCATGACCCGAGATAACGCAGCCCTGGCACTCAAGGCGCGTGTGACAGACGACAAGTTTGATTGGGAATCAGATAAACCACCCAGAATCCACATTTCAGATACCGTGCTCTACGAATGTCACGTTCGGGGGTTTTCCAAACTGCAGCCTTTGTTGCCACCTGAATTGCGGGGCAGCTTTGCGGGGCTGGCGCATCAATCATCCATCGACTATTTCAAACGTCTGGGTGTCACGTCGTTGAGCCTGATGCCTGTGCATTACAGCATCAGCGAAGAACGTCTGATCAAATTGGGATTGTCCAACTACTGGGGCTACAACACCATTGGCTTTTTTTGCACCAACCCGCGCTTAGCCAGTGGTGTGGGGGGAGTGTCTGCCAATGACGAGTTTCGTGCCATGGTGCGCAGACTTCATGCCGCACGCATTGAAGTTATTCTGGATGTGGTCTATAACCACACCGCCGAAGCCGGAGATTCTGGCCCCACCATCAGCTTTCGAGGGCTTGACAACACAAGTTATTACCGACTGGCCCCCAGGCAGCCCATTCGTTATGAAAACTACAGTGGGTGTGGCAATACCTTGAACATTTTGCATCCGCGTGTCTTGCAATTGGTGATGGACAGCCTGCGTTACTGGGTGACGGACATGCATGTAGATGGTTTTCGTTTTGATTTGGCACCTGTTTTGGGGCGTGATGGTGAAGGTTTTAACCCCAACGGTGCGTTTTTTATGGCGATTGCACAAGACCCCGTGCTGTCCCATGTCAAATTGATTGCAGAGCCTTGGGACATTGGCCCCAATGGCTATCAAGTGGGAGGATTTCCGCAAAGCTGGTACGAATGGAACGACCAGTTTCGTGACTGTATGCGCCGCTTTTGGGTGCAAAGTGCTGCCTCTGCCAGCATGGGCAACAGGGGCGAGTTTGCCATGCGTTTATGCGCATCTTCTGACCTGTACCAAAGACACCGGCGATCTCCTTCAAAATCTATCAACTATGTGGTGTCGCATGACGGCTTTACCCTGCGCGACTTGGTAAGTTATCAGCAGCGCAGCAATTTAGCCAATGGTGAAGACAACCGCGATGGCCATGGCAACAACTTAAGTTTCAACTGTGGCGCAGAAGGCCCCACCGATAACTCCGAGATCATTCGCTTACGTCAATGCCTGCAACGCAGCCTGCTGGCCACTACCCTGTTATCCCAGGGGACTCCCATGCTGTGTGCAGGCGACGAAATAGGCCACACTCAAAATGGCAACAACAATCCTTATTGTCAAGACAACGCCATCACATGGATAGATTGGGCGACGATGGACCATGACCTTTTGGCCTTTACACAGCGTGTGATTGCCATTCGGCATCACCTTCAGCCCTTTGCTAATTTCTGGTACAGCGGCGTAGCCGATGCCCGCGGCATTCTTGACTTGTCGTGGTTAAACCCCAATGGCAATCCCATGCAAAACGAAGATTGGCAACGACCTGGCATCTTGTCACTGGCTTGTTTGATCAGAACCCCCGGGCGCAGCACCAGTGCCTTGCTGTTGTTGGTCAATGCCAGTTCTGCCACTGAACCGTTTGTTATGCCACGCGGCCAATGGCACGGTGTACTAGACACCAGCCACCCGCAAGGCCTGTCAGATCAACTGGTGTCTGCCAGCAACTTGTTACCCGTGGTGGCGCACAGCCTGGTTTTGTTACAGCAAACCGTAGCACATGTAGCCGGTGGCATCAACGCAGAAAAAACCGCACAGTTGGGTACAGAAAAATATCAAGATTGATAGCTGCTTAGGATATGGGGGCAATGCCAATTTGCTTGTCGGCCATGCCCTCACGTTGGGTTTGATCTTTTACTGAAACGGTACGCACCATGTTCATCACTCGTCTTCTTTTTCGGTTTTTGTTCACGGTCGCTTTGACCCTGTTGACCGTCACTGCCTTGGCACTGCCCCAGGCGTCATGGCAGGCTACTTTGTCATCTGCCATAGCCAACCGACGGCAGGGCAACATCGATCTGTCCGTTGGTCTGTTCACAAGGGCCAGTCAGCTTGCCCGAACGGATCGGGAAAAGATGATTGCAGAAGGCGAACTGGGCGCCACACTGCTTCAGGCACGCCGCCTGGAGCAAGCACAAACACCGCTACACAACGCCTACACCTTCTTTACCGGCAGCGAACGCGCACGTTATGCGCTTGACCTGGGTAACCTGGCCACGCTTCGCAAACAACTGCCAGATGCTCAGCGTTATTATGAAGAAGCCCAACAATTGTCAGGGGATGATCCCGAGGTTTACGCCAGCGCGGCACTCAACTTGACCCGTCTTTTGCCTGCATCAGAAAAGCGTCACAAACTGGCCGCCATTTCAGAAAAAATCGCTCAAGTGGATGACCCTGTCAAGCAAATCCCGCTGTACCTGAATTTGGGCAACCAGGCGCGTAGGTTGGGCCAGACCGAATTGGCATACAAAAGCCTTCAACAGGCCCAAGCGCTCACATTGCAGACTGACAAAACCCGTTTCTCCGTCGAGGTAATGGATGCCATGGCGCAACTGTACGAAGATCAGGGTCGCACAGACGAAGCCTTGGCCCTCACACAACAAGCAGTTATCGATGCAAACGCCCTGCCCCCCGGCGCCGTGGCAGACCTGTTGATCACATTGGAATGGCGACAAGGCCGCTTGTACCGCGCAATGGGCAACGCTGAATTGGCACTGGCAGCCTTTGAGCGCGCAGTCACACACATCGAGGCCATCCGGCTGGATATTCCCATTGACTACGACGATGGCCGATCATCTTTTCGCGCCACTTTGGAGCCGGTGTATCTGGGGTTGGTCGATTTGCTGCTTCAAGCTGCCGACAAAGAGGCAGTCACTGCCAACCAAGCCTACCTTCGCCGTGTCGTAAACACTGTCGAGTGGATCAAACAATCCGAATTACAAGACTATCTGGGGGATCGTTGCACCGTTGAGATAGTCAAAGGGGGCGCATCAGGCATCATTCCACCCAAAACGGCCATCTTGTACCCCATTATTTTTGATGACCGCCTGGAACTGCTGCTTGAGACAAAAGCCGGTCTGACTCGCAAAAGTGTATCCGTGCAGGGGGTCAAGATTCGGGAAATTGCGCTGGCATTTGCCGGTGTACTGCGTAATGGACAAGACTTTCATGGTTATGCCAGCCAGTTGTACGATTGGCTTCTTCGACCGTTCGACAAGCTGATAGCCGACCAACATATTGACACACTGGTGGTCGTTCCCGATGGTGCGTTGCGTTTGGTGGCCATGGGCGCACTGCATGACGGCAACGTTTTTGCCATTGAAAAATACGCAGTCACCACAGTGACCGGACTCTCCATGACCAACACCAGTGCGCCACCTGTCCGTCGGGTGTCATCGCTGGTGGCGGGAGTGTCTGAATTTGGCCCGGTGGTGGACAAATTGAGCCAGGCCCGCATCGGTCAGATGACCGACCTTGCCGGTAGCATTCGCCCAGCGGCCAGAGGGATGAACCTGCGCGCCCTCCGTACTTCTTTGGCTGCTGCCCAATTGGATAGCAAGCCTGATTCCGTGTCACGCACCAATGCCTTGCGAGAATCCCTTGCGCTGCCGGGTGTCAAACAGGAAATCGAATCTGTTGGTGCTATCTTGCCCGGGGTCAGCATGCTCAATGCGGCTTTCACCGTCGATGGGTTTCGCCATGAGGCTGAATCGGGTGCGTACCGTATGGTGCATATTGCATCCCACGGCATTTTTGGTGGCACTGCCGACACCAGCTATATCCTGGCTTACGATGACCTTTTGACACTGGATGGTTTGCAATCCCTGCTCAAGGCAGACCAGTTTCGCAAAAACCCCATTGAACTCCTGAGCCTGTCAGCCTGTGAAACAGCCCAAGGCAATGACCGCGCACCTTTGGGCATTTCAGGCGCAGCCACCAAAGCACGTGCCAAAAGTGTTCTTGGAACTTTATGGCCTGTGGAAGATAACGCTGCACGCACCCTGATGGAAAACTTTTACAAGGGTTTGATCCGTGCGCATTTGACCAAGGCACAGTCACTACGGCAGGCCCAAGTTGGCCTGATCCATCGTGAGGAATTTGCTCATCCTTTCTACTGGGCACCCTTTGTCTTGATTGGGAACTGGCTATGAAAACAATCACTGTCACCTGTCTGGGTGTGCTGGTTTTTCTTCCTTCGTTCGGTGGTTATGCCCAAATCAAAACAGATACCAGCCTGGGGCACTGGTTTAGTTCAATTATTGATGCAAATATATGATATTGAATAAAATTAATAATCATTAAAACATTTTTATATCACAGTTTGTACGTAACCTAGTCGGAGGTAACCGTTTAGACCCCTGGCCCAGATGTCGTCATTCCCGCGAAGGCGGGAATTCAGCAATTTAAGTGCATGAATAAAAATATATTTATTCTTTTTACCACACTCTAGCGCCCAGATGAATCGACTGGCACGTTCCATCAATACAATAGTCCAACCTTGACAATCTTCTACTGGGACATTCTTCTCAACTTTAGTGTACAACTCATCACCTTTGA
>CAIYWD010000280.1 GCA_903929815.1 uncultured beta proteobacterium | reverse complement strand
GCTACGGGCGCTACGGGCGCTACGGGCGCTACGGGCGCTACGGGCGCTACGGGCGCTACGGGCGCTACGGGCGCTACGGGCGCTACGGGCGCTACGGGCGCTACGGGCGCTACGGGCGCTACGGGCGCTACGGGTATATCGACAGTCGCAGCTTGCGCAGTCAAAGCATCCGGGCGGGTGGGGGAAAGAATTTTTTTAAAGAAACTGAACATGGCAGACATTGTGTCACTACCGCATTCTATGAAACGACAGCCTGGCGTTCAACAGGAATAGGGTGGGGTGTTTCAAACGGAAGAGTGGTGTGGCCATTTTTCACGTTCGTTGTCAGTCTGATTCATTCTGATCTGAATGGGTATTTTCAATGATGCCGCCCCCCAAACATACATCACCGTTGTACAAAACGGCCGACTGGCCTGGCGTGACAGCCCATTGGGCCTTTGCAAAATTCAGAACAAAGCCAGTGTCCGAGATACCTGACAGTATGCAGTCAGCATCATTTTGACGGTAGCGCGTTTTGGCTGTCAGGGGGTTGGCATCAGGCACACTGCCTGCTACCCAACTGGCTTGGTCGGCTTGCAGTTGCTCAGACAGCAGCCAAGGGTGTTCGTGACCTTGCACCACCCACAAAGTGTTATTCATGATGTCTTTGCGTGCCACAAACCAGGGGGCGTGATGGCCACCACCACGCTGTTCACCTTTGGCCTTTAAGCCACCAATACCCAGGCCCTGACGCTGACCTAATGTGTAAAAACTCAAGCCCAAATGCTCGCCAATCGTGTAGCCGTGGTCATTTTTGATGGGGCCTCGATCTTTGGCAATGTAGCGGCTTAGAAAGTCACGAAAGGGGCGCTCGCCAATAAAACAAATGCCTGTAGAGTCTTTTTTCCTGGCATTGGGCAGCCCAATCTCTTGGGCTATGCGACGCACATCCATTTTTAGCAAATCGCCCACGGGGAACATGGTTTTTGACAATTGGGCTTGGTTGAGACGGTATAAAAAATAACTTTGGTCTTTGGTGATGTCAATACCTTTGAGCAACTCATGGTGATGAGTTTGTTCATTCCAGCGCACGCGGGCATAGTGACCGGTGGCAATTTTGTCGGCCCCTAAACGCAGGGCATGATCCAAAAAAGCTTTGAACTTGATTTCGGCATTGCACAAAATATCGGGATTGGGGGTTCGCCCACTGCTGTATTCGCGTACAAAATTGGCAAAAACACGGTCTTTGTAATCAGCAGAAAAATTGACATGCTCAATATCGATGCCAATCACATCCGCCACCGCTGCAGCATCCAGAAAGTCTTCATTGGACGAACAATAAGTGCTGCTGTCGTCATCTTCCCAATTCTTCATGAAAATGCCCAGCACATCGTGTCCCTGTTGCTTGAGAAGCCAGGCTGTGACGGCAGAATCCACACCGCCACTTAAACCAACCACTACCCGCAATGGGCTACCAAGTCTGCTCATGTTCATGCTGATATCGTACCTGCTTCAAATAAGTGATTCACAATAAATTTTTCACATCATAATTTCAAAAAACATAGCGATCTATGCAATACCAGAGCGGGTTATAGCCGAATTTCGTATAATTTTTGGCGTAGAAAACTTTCAGTTAAGCGCTGACGTGGCTGAGCCACCCTGCGCGATTTGTGCTTGGCATTGCATCTTTAACTCTGATGGCCAAAAGCGGAACTTATTGTGGGACCCATCCTTACCGCAATTTCACAAACACGGAAAAAATGAGCGACACTGGCAAGTGTCATGTGGAAATTTTACTAGCAGCCTGTCGAACTGAGGATATAGCGAGCATGTCACCGTAGAATGGTGGACACTGATACCCCAGTAATTCCCAATTTGTCCTCATTTAAATTCAATCTATTGCAGTTATAAAAAAAATCATAACTGCCTGACCAGATGAAGAGTATGTTTCGCAAACTATTGAAAAATAAAAGTTGTTTTATTATTGAAAATTTCAAATTGATAACTGCTGCGGATACAAAAGAAAGAAACTTGTTATGAAAGCAGTCATTCTGGCTGGTGGACTAGGCACTCGCTTGAGCGAAGAAACCGCCTCTCGCCCCAAACCCATGGTTGAAATTGGTGGGCATCCTGTGCTGTGGCACATTCTCAAGATATATTCCTACCACGGCATCAATGACTTTGTCATTTGCTGTGGCTACAAGGGCTACATCATCAAGGAGTACTTTGCCAACTATTTTTTGCACATGTCTGATGTCACGTTTCACATGCAGTCCAACCAGATGGAAGTGCATCACAAGCGTGCCGAGCCGTGGACAGTGACCTTGGTGGACACAGGTGAAACGTCCATGACGGGGGGGCGCTTGCGTCGTGTGGCTGAATATGTTCAAAATGATGAATGTTTTTGTTTCACTTACGGTGACGGTGTGAGTGATGTGGACATCGCAGACACGATTAACTTTCACCGCAGCCATGGCAAGGCAGCAACCTTGACTGCTACCTTCCCGCCTGGTCGTTTTGGTGCTATCGACATTCAAAACCGTCAGGTCATGAATTTCAAAGAAAAACCAAAGGGTGATGGTGCGGTAGTCAATGGTGGTTTTTTTGTGTTGTCGCCCCAAGTGCTTGGCTACCTTCAAGACGACAGCACCATCTGGGAGCAAGAACCTTTGATGCAATTGGCCAAAGATGGCGAACTGATGGCCTACCAGCACCAAGGATTTTGGCAGCCCATGGACACACTGCACGACAAGCAAACCCTTGAAAATTTGTGGGCAAATGGTCAAGCCGCCTGGAAAAAGTGGGACTGACCCCAGCATGACCCTTCATCACAACTTCTGGCGCGGCAAACGCGTTTTTCTTACCGGCCACACCGGCTTCAAAGGCAGTTGGCTCTCGCTCTGGCTGCAATCCTTTGGGGCAGATGTGACGGGCTATGCCTTGACCCCGCCGACCCAGCCCTGCCTGTTTGAAATTGCTGAGGTTGCCAGTGGCATGACCAGCATCATCGGTGACATTCGGGATCTGTCTAAACTACAGGCTGCATTGAATATGCAACAGCCTGAAATTGTCATTCACATGGCGGCCCAGCCCCTGGTGCGTTACTCGTACCAAAATCCGGTTGAAACCTACGCCACCAACGTCATGGGCACGGTTCATTTGCTTGAAGCCGTGCGTCATACGCCCAGTGTCAAGGCAGTGGTCAACATCACCACTGACAAGTGTTACGACAACAAGGAGTGGCCCTGGGGCTACCGCGAAAACGAGCCTATGGGCGGCCATGACCCCTACAGCAACAGCAAGGGATGTGCCGAATTGGTCACATCAGCCTACCGCAGTTCATTTTTTCAGCACAACGGTGTGGCCGTGGCCAGCGCACGTGCGGGCAATGTGATTGGTGGTGGCGACTGGGCTGCTGACCGACTGATACCCGACATCTTGCGTGCCTTTGAGCAAAACCAGCCCGTTGTCATTCGCAACCCCCATGCCATACGCCCCTGGCAACATGTGCTTGAACCTTTGTCAGGCTACCTGACCTTGGCCGAATGTTTGTACACCGAGGGGTCACCTTTTGCTGAGGGCTGGAACTTTGGCCCCAACGATGACGATGCCAAACCCGTGCAATGGATTGTTGAACAGATGGCAAGCCAATGGGGACAGGGCGCTCGTTGGCAGCACGACGGTGGCCATCACCCGCATGAAGCCCATTATTTAAAGCTCGATATTTCCAAAGCCAAAGCCCGTTTGGGCTGGCAGCCAAAATGGAGACTGGCACACAGTTTGGGTAACATCATGGCGTGGCACAAGGCTTTCCATGCCAAACAAAATATGCGTGATATATCACTTCAACACATCATGCACTATGTCAATTTTCAAGGAGACCTGCCATGCAAGCAGTAAAAGCCCTTTACAAAGAAGGAAAAATTCAGTTGTTGACCCCATTGCAAGGCGTGACCGAAGCTGAATTGTTGGTGATAGTGCTCGACAAAAATGAGCAAACCACAAGCATGGTGAACACCGATTACCTTGTAGAACCCAGTTCTGAGCAAAATTTCAAATCTTTGGGCCTGTCGAGTTTTTTTGAAACCGATGAAGACCATCAAATTGATTGGGAGGAGGCGTTTGATGTTCAAGCCCGGTGATATCGTTCTTTTGGACTTTCCTTATACCAATACAGTGGGTAGCAAAGTGCGCCCCGGTTTGGTTCTGAGTGTCCACTTACACCCTGGCCAGGAGGATGTCAATGTGGCCTACATCACTTCCGAGGTCGATGCCTACATCTGTGACCCGTCAGCAGTTGCCATCACCCAGGCAGACTTGTCCACGGGCACGCTCAAACGCAACAGCGTGGCGCGAGTGGACAAAGTGCTGACTATCCACAGCAGCAAGTGTCGCAAAGTAGCGAGTCTAACGAAAGGCAAAACGGATGAGGCATTGCGCAAAGCCACGTTGGTGTATGTTGAAAATTTTGCTGCCAACAAATACACCCCGTTGACATTCACGCCCGGCACCACGGTCGTTCCCCCTTCTGGCAAAGTCATCGGCGCGCAAGAACTGAAAAACATGGTCGAAGCCAGCCTGGACGGTTGGCTCACCACCGGTCGCTTTAACGCTGAGTTTGAAAAGAAACTCGCAGCCTTCATAGGCATCAAGCATCTGATCACTGTTAATTCTGGCTCGTCTGCCAATCTGGTGGCATTTAACACACTGACATCACCCAAGCTGGGCGCACGCGCCATTCAAAAAGGCGATGAAGTCATTGGCGTAGCGGCAGGATTTCCGACCACAGTGAACCCTATTTTGCAATTTGGGGCAGTGCCTGTGTTTGTGGATGTGGATGCCCTGACCCACAATATTGATGCCCATAAAATTGAAGCTGCCATTAGCCCCAAAACCAAGGCCATCATGCTAGCGCACAGCCTGGGCAACCCCTTTAATCTGGATGTGGTCACAGCCCTGTGCAAAAAATACAACTTGTGGCTGGTTGAAGACTGTTGCGATGCACTAGGCACTACCTATCGTGGCCAAATGGTCGGCACTTTTGGCGACATTGCGACCTTGAGCTTTTACCCGGCGCACCACATCACCATGGGCGAAGGCGGAGCAGTATTTACCAAACATGACGAGCTGAAAATTATTGCCGAGAGCTTTCGGGATTGGGGGCGTGACTGCTATTGCCAACCCGGCAAAGACAATACCTGTTGCAGACGCTTTAGTCAAAAATTGGGTAGCCTGCCTGAAGGTTACGACCACAAATACACCTACAGCCATCTAGGCTACAACCTCAAAATCACCGACATGCAGGCCGCCTGCGGGTTAGCCCAACTGGAAAAAGCACCGCAATTC
>CAIYWD010000279.1 GCA_903929815.1 uncultured beta proteobacterium | reverse complement strand
GGATTTGGTTTTTGTATTGCACCACATCACTTTGAAACGCACCCATTGGGTGCAGTCTCGGTAAAGGCTTAATTTATATACAAATCAACAAGTTCTAATCCTCGTCGTGGATGGGGCGTGGGTAGATTTGCCACAACAGAAAGTGTGGGTCTAAACGGTTACGCTGCATCAGTTTATGATTTAAATTTACCATCTAATAAATTGTTTAATTTTAATTTCAATATGATATTATGTAATTATAAATTTGAAATACTAATTAAATCTAAAGATAAAATCAATCATCTGCTGATTTATAGAGATACTTTTTTAGATGACTATTTTATATTGAGAACTTCTACAGCCATGGGCATCAGCCCCAAAAGAGGAATTCGTGTACCATGACAGACCCTTTGCACATCGGTGATCAGCATGCCTCCAGCCAAGTTGGAAAGGGGGTGTGGTACTTTCCCTTTGGCATTGTTGTGATGGCAACAATGTCCGTCTGCTTCGATTCATTGTGGCTGTCTCTGTTTTTTTTGGCATGTGTTGCATGCCTCTCTTTTAGTGCTGTTTGGTGGTTGATGGCGCACATACAGTCACTGCAAACACAACTGACGGAATCGCAAAGTGGTGATACTGCAGTTGATGACGCATTGGCACTGATTGACTTGCTGCAAAACGTGTTACCGGCCTGGTCCCATCAGGTTGAAATGGTCAAAACCCAAACAGAAGCTGCCGTCGTGCAACTGTCTGATAGTTTTGCTTCAGTCATCAAACAATTCGATCTGGCTGGCATTGGTGGCAGATTGCAAGATGCCAACGCTGGCTCTGCCATTAGCCTGCTGACCCTTTGCGAGCGCGAACTGCGCCCTGTCGTCTTGTCGCTGACGACCTTGATTGTGGGTAAAGATGTCTTGCTGGACAACATTCGCAATCTGGCCCAAGAAACTTTGGAATTGCAGGCCATGAGCGAAGAGGTGCGTAGCATCGCCGCGCAGACCAACTTACTCGCCCTGAACGCCGCCATTGAAGCAGCACGAGCCGGTGAGTCAGGGCGTGGCTTTGCAGTGGTGGCAGCCGAGGTTCGTGCGCTGTCCCAACGATCGGCTGACACGGGTAAGCGCATAGGTGACCGTGTGTGGCAAATTGCGTCCATCATGAAGTCCACCATGGCTGTTGCTGAAGAGGCTACTGTGCATGACAGAAGTGCAGTGAAGCTCTCAGGCGAGCTTGTTGAACATGTATTAAGCCATGTGCGCAAGCTAGGCGCATCGGCAGACTCCATGCGCGAACACGGCACCATCGTTCGCAGTGAAGTTGAAAAATTATTGATAGCCATGCAGTTTCAGGACCGTGTATCCCAAATTCTGATGGGCTTGGACAATAATATGGCGCTCATGCAAGAGTCTTTGGCACAAATTCCAGAACAAGCATTGCCAACATCGGCCGAGTGGCTACATCACATGAACCAAAATTCATGTATGGACGATCAAATTTACCATCACAAAACTCTCACGAGACCTCACCCATGAAATCTTCTGACCCAACACATGGTCAAAAAACAAAATCTGCTATCAAACGCAACGATCGCACAGTATTACTGGTAGATGACGATGCGTTTCAGCTTGAAATGATCTCTGACATTTTGGAAAGCCTGGGTGTGGCCGGCATCACCACGGCAGCAAGCGGCACGTTGGCACTGAACCACCTGGCCACCAAAGCTTCTCACTTTAACTTGATACTGTTAGACCTGCACATGCCAGGTATGGACGGTTTTCAGTTCATGGATGCCATTGCCACCACTGGTTATTTGGGTGATTTGATCATTATCTCAGGGCAAAACGATGATGTCATGCATGCTGCTGAGTTGGTAGCAAAGTTGAGCCGATTTAGCCTGCTCGGTGCTGTTTGCAAACCCGTCAGCAGGGCGGCCTTGGCCCAATTGATTTAGTCCAATGCGTGAACCTGGGTTTAATTTTTTCCTCGCCAGGGGACAAGAACGCGCTCCAGCCATCGCATGATCAGCGAGAACCCCAATGCACAGGCAGCAATGATGCCAATGCCGACAAACACCGCATCGGTCGCCAGAAAGTGCGATGCCGACATGGTCATGTAGCCAATACCGCGTGTGGCGGCGATCAGTTCGGCTGCCACCAGGGTACTCCAGCCAATGCCCAGGGCAATGCGGATGCCGGTCATGATGTCAGGCAGTGCAGATAAAAAGACAATGTCACACAAAAGTTGCCAACGGGTGGCTCCCAAAGACAAGGCTGCATTCACTCGCTCGATGGGCAGATTGCGAACACCCGCCTGCGCTGACAATACCACTGGGGCAAACATGGCCAGAGCGATCAGCACAATTTTGGAGGTTTCACCAATGCCCAGCCAAATAATCATCAGTGGCAAATAAGACAGCGGTGGCAGCGGCCAATAAAGTTCAATGGGCGCATCAAAAATGCCTTTGGCCCAACGGTTTAGCCCCATGGCGATGCCCACAGGCAGGCCAAGCGTGACGGCAATTGCCAATGCAACCAGAATGCGCGTCAGACTGGCTGACACATGTTCCCATAAAGTGCCGTTGGCGTAACCTTCCTGAAAAATGGCTTTTGCCGTGGTAAGTACTTCAACTGGTGTGGGCAAAAAAAGATGTTGCACCGATCCGGTTTGCGCCACAAACCACCACAACATCACCATCACCACACCAGTGGCCATGCTGATGGGGACGGTGGAACTTTTGCCAATGCCCAATGAGTGCATTTCAACCAGACGGGGTGTCTCTGGTGGGCGTGCTGTATCCTTCATGAAACAAGCTCCTGCAAGTCTTCAGATTGATGAACGAGGGTGCGAATTTGTTCGCGCAGGTGGGCAAACTCTGGCGATGATTTGACCTCACCGGGGTTGCGGTCACGGGCAATTTTGCGAACAAAATCAGGCTCAAATCGCGCCACGATTCGCCCCGGGCGAGGTGACATGACAATAAGCTGTGTTCCCAGTACCAAAGCCTCTTCGATCGAATGTGTGATAAAAAAAATCCGCTTACCCGTGCGCGACCAGACCGATACCAGCAGCTCCTGCATTTGCTCTCTGGTCATGCTGTCAAGCGATCCAAAAGGCTCGTCCATCAGCAAAATGGCCGGATCAGTTGCCAGCGCCCGAGCAATACCAACCCGCTGGCGCATGCCACCCGACAATTCATAAGGCGCGGCGTGCGCAAAGTCTTCCAGACCGACCAGGCGCAGCAGTTCCATGGAGCGATCACGCCGCTCAGAACGTGACACACCGGCAAACTTCAAGCCCAGGGCAACGTTGTCCAGTACTGATTTCCAGGGAAGCAACGCATCTTTTTGAAACACCACGCCACGATCAGCCCCCGGCCCAACAATAGGGCGGCCGTCCAGTGTGATAGTGCCCGAAGAGAGTGGCAAAAAACCGGCCATGGCATTGAGCAGTGTTGATTTGCCGCAGCCAGATGTACCCAGCGCCACCACCAGACTGCCCTCGGGAATGTCCAGAGACACCCGATCGAGCGCCTGCACAACGCGACCATGGCGGGCTGCAAAAAATACACTGGCCTGATGAATACGAAGCATGAGGCCTTTGAATCACTTGAGAAAATCTGGCGTTACGAAGGCTGCATAACTGGGTAAAACAACAGAAATCTTCTTTTGTTCCTTCAAAAATGCTGCCGTATTTTTGAGAATTTTGGCCGCACCCGACTGTTCACCCCCTCCCAGCCAGTCCTGCGACATTTGCACAGACAAGGGCAGCAAAGACAGGTTCAAAAGCGCAGCAGCCTGACCCGACGGAGTGCCCCCCAAAAACTTGGCCAGCAGTTTGGCATACTCACTGTCCGCACCCCAGGCGGATTTGTGGGTCACAAAAGATTGGGCATATTTTTCAGTCACGGCGGCATAAGCTCTTAGAAATTCAGCGTGAGACTTGACAAAGTCGTCCGATGCGACCCAGGCCGTGAAGGTGGGTGCTCCCTTGTCAGCCACTTCTTTGGAAGTGACCAGTACCTTGCCGTTTTTCTTCAATTCGGTCAGTGCCGGGTCCCAAACAAAACCACCGTCAAGATCGCCACGGTTGTAAGCCGCTACGATTTCAGGCTGGGGAATGGCAAAAATCTGCACCTCTTTTTCAGTCAGACCCTGACTTTTGATCAATGCCAGCAGTTGGTAGTGGTCGGTAGAAACTGGCGCTGCGGCCAGTTTTTTGCCTTTCAAATCAGACACAGAATGGATACCGGAGCCATGGCGCACCACCAGGGCTTCATCAATACCTGAAATCGAGGTGATATAAAACACTTTCATCTTCAGACCGCGTGAGGTGGCAGCAGCGTAGGGGCTAGATCCAACGTAGCCAACCTGAACATCGCCTGAAGCAATGGCAGCCATCACATCAGCGCCAGAATTGAACTTGCGAAAGTCAATCTGGTAGCCAGTGGTCTTGGCATAGTCTCCATTGGCAATGCCCACTTGAAATGGCAGTGCATCCGTTTGGTAGCCAACCACTACTTTTTTGTCGGCTGCAACGGTTGTCAATGCACTGGACATCATCCATGCACACAATGAGACCTTTAGTAATTTATAAACGAGTTTCATGGTTCAATTTCCTTGGTTTTTTGAGCGATCACATCCGCCCGGAGCACAATGGGAGTTTCAGATTTCATCCGTTTCCAAGACGTTGGGCATTATCCTGGATTTTGCGGTTGACTGCTTGTTATCTTTATTAAACCATTGTAAAAATTGACATTTTTCGCTTCTTTATGCAAAAATCCAGAGCAAGACGGTGAATGAATTTCCAACGCCCTATGACACCCGCGTGATGGTCGTCGGTTTGAACCCCATATCTGCCATTTTTCCCTTGCGTGCCCTAGCCGCTCTGGCATTGTTCAGGCTGCGAATTTCGAGCGTTTCTGAACGTGGCTTGCCACCCCGTCCTATGCCTTCTAGTTGCACGCTGCGGGTATAAGCTGCTGCGCCGGCTAACGTATCGTTGGCTTGCAGATCGATCAGCATGAGACCTCGACCGCCATGGGCCAGAGTTTTGATTTCGCTGATGTCAAAGGTCAAAATTCGTCCACCGGTAGAGGCACAAACCACATTCGTCGCTTCAGGCCATGACACAGCGCCTGCTTCACAGGCCACGATGGACGGCTGGCACAAGGTTTCCCCCGTATTGACCGTCACAAAGGCCTTGCCTGCCTTGAATTTTGACACCATCTGTTGTGCCTCTGCGATAAAACCAAAGCCACCTGAGCTAGACATCAGCAAACGGGTGGTGGGCGGGCCAGCGAAATAATAAAGCAATTGTGTCCCAGCTTCCAGCTCAATCAAACTGGTGATGGGTTGGCCGTCGCCACGCCCCCCCGGTAACGAAGACACCAGGACGGAATACACACGTCCGTTGCTTCCAAAAGCCAGCAAGGTGTCAACACTTCGGCATTCAAATGTGCCATACAGCGCATCGCCAGCCTTGAAGTTGTATTCCACTGGCACTGCGTTCGTGTTGCCCAAACGGTCACGCGCCCAGCCTTTTTGGGACCGAACCCAGCCTTTTTGACTCACCACCACCATCACCGGCTCATCGACAACCTTGACCTCCAAAACCACTTTTTTCTCAGCCAAAATCAAGGTGCGACGAGCATCCTGGAAGGTTTTGGCATCAGACTCAATCTCTTTGATCATCAAGCGACGCAACGTTGTGGGGTTGGCCAGAATGTCTTCCAGTTTTTGTTGATCTTTGCGCAAGTCCTGCAATTCTTGCTCAATTTTGATGGCTTCAAGCCGTGCCAACTGGCGCAGACGAATTTCAAGAATATCCTCCGCTTGTATTGAAGACAATTGAAAACGTTCAATGAGTGCAGTCTTGGGGTTATCGGATTGACGGATGATGGCGATCACCTCATCCAGATTGAGCAACACCGTGATACGACCTTCCAGGATGTGGATGCGGTCTTGAACCTTGCTCAGGCGGTATTGTGTGCGCCGCTCTATGGTGGTGTGCCGAAACTGTATCCACTCCGAAAGCATTTGCCGCAGTGACTTTTGTGCAGGCCTGCCATCCAGACCAATCATGGTGAGATTGATGGGGTTTGAGCTTTCCAGACTGGTGTGCGCTAAAAGCGTATGAATCAACTCTTGCTGGCTGATTTTGCTGGTCTTGGGTTCGCATACCAGGCGCACCGCCGCCTCTTTACCCGATTCGTCACGCACCACGTCCAATACCGATAACACCGTCGCTTTGAGCTGTGTTTGCTCTAAAGACAGAGCTTTTTTTCCTGCCCTGATTTTGGGGTTGGTCAGTTCTTCAATGTCTTCCAGAACGCGTTGGGTACTGACACCCGGTGGTAATTCTGTCACGACCAGTTGCCATTGACCACGTGCCAAGTCTTCAATTTTCCAGCGAGCGCGGCATTTAAGCGATCCACGCCCAGTGCGATAAGCCTCTGCAATTTCTGAAGCGCTGCTGATAATTTGAGCGCCACCGGGGAAGTCTGGCCCGGGCAAAATGGCAAACAACTCGTCGTCTGTCAAGGTGGGCGATTTCATCAGTGCCACACAGGCATCTACCACTTCACGCAGGTTATGGCTGGGGATTTCAGTCGCCAATCCCACAGCAATGCCGCTGGCCCCATTGAGCAGGGCAAACGGCAAACGTGCAGGCAGTTGTTTGGGTTCTTCGGTACTGCCGTCGTAGTTGGGGCAGAAATCCACCGTACCCTCATCCACTTCATCGAGCAGCAGACAAGTGATTTTGGCCAGACGGGCTTCGGTGTAACGCATGGCAGCAGCACCATCGCCATCCCGACTTCCAAAATTACCCTGCCCGTCAATAAGGGGATAGCGCTGGCTAAAGTCTTGCGCCATGCGAACAAGCGCGTCGTAGGCGGCCTGGTCGCCATGCGGGTGAAATTTGCCCAGCACATCACCGACGACCCGCGCACACTTGACCGGCTTGGCACCCACATTGCCGTTAGCCCCACCAAAGCCTAGGCCCATGCGACTCATGGCATACAAAATGCGCCGCTGCACAGGTTTTTGACCATCGCACACATCGGGCAGGGCGCGGCCTTTCACCACGCTCAATGCGTATTCAAGATAGGCGCGCTGGGCGTATGTGGCCAGGTCAAGCGCGTTGTCATCCTTGGGCTGGGTGATAAGGACAGTGTGATTTGGCATGATGGTATGGGTGCGATTCAAAGTGATGTGGCATTCTCTGTAGATCGTAGAAGCGGTTTCTACAGCGGGAAAGATGCCCGCGCTCCCAGAGGTAAGTTTTTATTTAGTATCGGTGCAATGCCCACATCCTGCCATAGGTCTTTCGACATGGAAATGATGCCAGATACACCTATAAAATTGGCCTCTAGCCCTTATCCCTATTGCATAGTTAGCTACATAAAACATAGTAAATTAAAACTCCATGACACTTTTGCATATTCATCAATACCCCCGCGTTTTGTCCATTGCAGGCTCAGACAGCGGTGGAGGCGCAGGCATTCAGGCTGACCTGAAAACTTTTTCAGCCCTGGGCTGTTTTGGCATGACCGCCATCACCGCCATCACCGCACAAAACACCTGTGGGGTACGCGCCATTCACTCTGTGCCGCCTGCCCTATTGCGCGATCAGATTGAGATGGTCGTGGAAGATATTGGCGTTCATGCCGTCAAAATTGGCATGTTGCATTCTGCCGAGGTGATTCGTACTGTCGCGCAGGCCATCGACCAATACAGCTTGCCCCATGTTGTCTTGGACCCCGTCATGGTGGCCACCAGTGGCGCTATGTTGATTGACGATACTGCCATCACCGTGCTCGTCTCAGAACTGTTTGCCCGCGCCGTGGTCATCACACCCAATCTGGATGAAGCTGCGCTGTTGGTGGGCAGTTTAACCAGCGTACAAGACATGGTACCCGCTGCACGGGCCTTACTTTGCATGGGTGCCAGAGCCGTCTTGCTCAAAGGAGGTCACCTGCCGGGCGACCAAGTGGTGGATGTGTTGTTGATGACCGGTCAAGAGCCATTGTGGATGGAAGCCCCCCGCATTGACAGCGCCAACACCCACGGCACTGGCTGCACCCTATCAAGCGCCATGGCAGCTTATTTGGCCTTGGGATTCACGCTGGCAGATGCTGTTCAACAGGCCAGAATGTTTGTTCGTCAGGCCTTAACGGCAGGTGCGACCGTGAAAACAGGGCAGGGCGGTGGTCCACTCAACCACGGTTTTGCCCCCTTGCCCATGCGAATCAACGCTTTTGAGAACGACGCATATCGCCCCTGTAGCGCAGACATTGATGGCACAAAACGGCATTGATCAATCCTTGGTTTTCAGGTGAAGTGCCCATATTCGCTTCACTTGGCTCACGCTGCATCCCGACAGATCAGCAGTTCGCAGGATCGTTTGGCCCGCGCTTCGCAGCGCAACAATGCGAGCATGAATGGTGGTGTTTGCAATGCGTCCTTTATATTTGCCGGCTGACTTGGCGATTTGAACACCCTGACGTTGGCGTTCACGGCGCGTTTCGTAGTCATCACGAGCCATCTGCAAGGCCAACTTGAGGAGTAATTCCTGGATTGACTCCAGGACAATTTTAGAGACGCCACTAGCGTCAGCCACAAGATCGGACAAATCGACCAGACCGGGTACCGCCAGGCGTGCGCCTTTGGCGCGAATGGAGTTGACCAGTTGTTCAGCTTCTGGAAGCGGTAATCGGCTGATGCGGTCAATCTTTTCCGCAACAACCACGTCACCAGGCTGAAGGTCGGCAATCATCCGCTGTAGCTCGGGTCGGTCAGCGCGCGCACCCGATGCTTTCTCACGGTAAACACCGGCAATGTAATAACCAGAATTTCTTGTGCTGCGCTCAATGTCAACCTGACGGGTAAGGTCTTGTTCGTCGGTGCTAACACGAAGGTAAATACGGGCGACATTCATGATGGATAAAGTGGTTAAGTTGAGTATACTGAATTTGGCTAATGACCAGAGAGATAGCCAATAGAAATTTTTTCAATGTTAATTGGCTACAACCTATTGAGCTATTTTAATTGTCCCCATTTTGCATCACACTGATCCGCGTTGAATTTCCAATGGCACTTTGTAGAAGCGCCATCTTGGCGCTTTTACAAGCCATATCCTAAGCGGCAGGATGCCGCTTCGACATCCAAATCCCCTCTAACCCCCCTTTTTCAAAAGAGGGGAACAAAGATGCCGCTTTGCTCAAATGGGCTAACCGTTCTTATTCCCCCCTTTGAAAAAGGGGGGTTAGGATATGGTCAACAATAAGTTGTGCATTTGGCCGTCAGAGTTAAAGATGCAATGCTAGGCGCAAATCGTGCGGTGTGGCCCAGCCACATAAGCGATTTGTAACAACGCAGTGCGCCCAAATCTGACGAGCCATAAGCGGAACTTATTATTGACCATATCCTTAGGGGGGATTTGGTTTTTGTGTTGCACCACATCACTTTAAATCACACCCATTGTCATCGCAAAAAATCACCCATCATGGCACGCCTGTGGTTCAGTGTGCATCAGGCGCTATGGGTTGCAGGTTGGCATCTGTCATGCCGACCAGCAAGGCACGACCATCCGGCAGCACGCGAAATTCGCCAAATGCGGCTTTCTGCCAGCGCTCTCGTTCGCCTTCCTTGAAAAACCAGGCATCGGTGACGACCACCCAGGCGCCGTCTTTGGGAGTGAGCTGGAGCAGCATCTCGTTTTGGGCCAAGGGTTGACCTACTGTGTGCAGGCGCTGCGCGGTCACTACGCCACGTGCGTCACGTTGAACCACCAGATGTACCCGTCGGCCCCCCATATCGGCTAACAAGGGCAGCGTGTGGCCATCGAGCGCGGCAAAGCGCAGTCGCATGTAATCGCCCTGCATGAGCGAGCGCGGATCAACCGGCTGCAGTGCCATGAAGATCGGCTGGCCATGTGCGATCAGATCCTGCTTTTGCCAGATGGCCCCATTGACCACCACCAGGGTTGCCAGGCTGCCCGCCAGCATAGTCAGGCTAGAAGCACAAAATCGGGTGCGAGTGGCGGTGCGCTTCCACTCAGATGTCTTGCCGGGTGGCGCAAAGATGGGGGTCAAGCGTGGCGAAGGCGTGCGTTGACTCAGCCAGACCAGCACACCCAACACCGCACCGGCGACAACCAGCAGCAAAGCTTTGTCAGCCAGCGGCCACTGAAGCTGATAGTAAAAAGCGCTCACCATCGAACCAGCGGCCAGGGCACAGGCACTGGCTTGCCGCCAGCGTTTTGTCGTTGCCGTCACCATCAAGGCCAGCAAGACAGCTCCCAACATGGGCATGAACCAGGTGAGTACCGCCAACACCAGCGCCACCGCCATGACCAAAAACTGCCGCAGCGTAGGCCAGGCCAGCGCCCCCACGCCAGCACCAGTCAACACCAGCAAACTGGCAACAAACTGGATGGAATAAGCCTGCCAACTGTGGCGCTGAAACCCGACGATCCAGCCCAACACTTCACCCGCTGTGCTAGATCCCACGACACCTCCCATCAAAAACGGAGTACCCGCCATCCAGGTCAGCCCCGCCAAGGTCGTCAACAGCCAGCCGGCTGCAAGCGCTTCTACCAGCGCTGTTCCCTGTACCACGCGAGATTGCAGCCACAAGGCCAGCAGCCACAGCGCCAGCAAGCCATGCAAAACCAGTAGCATGCTTCCCTGCTGGCGCATCCATCCCCAACTGGGCAGCAGAGCCAAAGCCAGCAGAGCCGAAGCCATTGCACCTGCCAGCACCCGCAGCCAGGATTTGGAAATGACCAGTGCCAGCGCCAGCACCACGATCAGCATGATGGCGTGGCCGTTTGCATTGTGAAAATCCCGGTAAACCCCCATGGCCAGCGTACCGCCGCCCACCAGCAAGGCCGGTACGGCCAGTTGCTCGATAAACAGGGGCACATCTTTCGCACGCAGCACCACGACTGCAGCAACCAGCACCAAAACGCCCACCCCATAGGGGCCGATACCGTGGCGTACCACATCGCCTAGCAACATACCCACTGCCAAAAGTAGGGGCACAGCGGCAAACCAGGCACCCAGTGCCGTGAGCAGGACCACCGGCCAAGGGTGCTCGGTCGCGTGGTCGATCGTGGCGTGGGCGGGCACAAGCCCGGATGCCACGGCGTTTTGTAGAACGGTTTGTAAACGTCCTTGCAGCGTTTTGTTCATACCGACACTCCCAGTGCCATTTCCCGAGCTGCCATCTGACGCGACAATCGCAAAATGCCACTGACCGATGCCGCCAACAGGGCAGCAGCAAACAAGCCAATCAACATCAGTCGTCCAAGCCAGTCTCCACTCCAAGTGTCTTGGGTCAGCCAGCGCACCAAAGCGCACACCAGCAAGGCATTCAGCCCCAACGCTACAGCACTGAGTGCAAACACATCAAACAAGCGAGGCGTGGCAAGCAGACCAACACACAACGCCAACACCAGTAAACCCAGGGAAAATTGAGCACCGACATGGCTATGAAACAGACCCCCCAGTGCCGTCAGCGTGACGGCCACCACCGCCAGTGTGGCGGCTGTGCGAAAACTCCAGGTGCTGGCTCCGGTAAAGCGTTGCAAGCCACTGCAAAGCGTCCCCACCACAATGAAGGTAGCACCCCAGGCCAGCAAATGCACGCTTAAATTCTCAGGCTCTACCCCAAAGCGGTGACCGCTGTAGGTGTGAACCCACAGTGCAATGGTGGTCATGGCCACCATTGCCCACGGTGTCCACAACACGTCCGAGCGCGCCCCCAGGCACAACGGCAAGGCCAGTGCAGCCCACCAGGCAAATAGTAGCCAGGGGTCAGCACCGGTTTGATAGGTCTGACCAAAATAGGCAAAAAGCGCGCCAATACCCAGCAGGGCAAGAAGTCCCAGCGGTGCGCGGGCCTGCGTGCTAAAGGCTGCCCCCAAGCCAGTGGTCAACACCAGGACTTGCAGCAGCGCAAAATGGCCCATGCGCCCCATGGACTGCCAATTGGCGGCAATCCACATCACAACGCCCAAGCCACCCAGTGCGGCGGCCAAAATGGCAATGCCGCGTGGCAGCCACACGCCCAGAAATGCAGGCTCATCCTCCAGCCCTGCGGCTTGCAGCAACTGTCGGGTGTGTTGAGCGTTCAGGTGGTGGCGTTCAGCCAGTTCAAGCAAATGATGTCTCATGGTCATACAGTCTCCAAATACTGATTATTGATTCTTGGCACGGTTGAAATTAAGTTCAGACTTCCTGATCCGTGTGGAACGCCCAATGGCACTTTGTGGAAGCGCCATCTTGGCGCTTGACAAGTTAAAAGCGGCAGGATGCCGCTTCCACAAGATGCCATTCTCGATTCCATCATTTTTGCTACCTGTGCTTG
>CAIYWD010000278.1 GCA_903929815.1 uncultured beta proteobacterium | reverse complement strand
GTATAAGCACTGAACGCAGCCGATGCAATATGGCCCACGCGGTTTGATAAGAGCCGATCGCAAGCGTTCGTTTCAGGCTCAGCGCTGAGATCCCGTCTTTACCGCTGGCAAAGAGCCAACAGGCGGTGAACCAGACCGTCACTGCATGGTTCATTGAACGAGACGAGCGCAGGGACTTGCAACCCTCTAGCGCCGTCTACAGGTTTTTTTCGCGTATGCTAATCTTCGCCAAATTTGCGCGCTTGTGTTGGATGTGACTTTTTCTGACCTACAAGCTGGTTGAGATATCCAAGCATGGCCTGATTGTGTTTGTGCGAACATGATGAACACACGCAGGGCTGTTTGATTAGTCGCTATACTTTTGGCATTACGCTTCACACAGCGGGCGCTAAGTGATTCACAACAAGTTTTTTTCTACCTCGTAACAACAAAAAACATAGCGCACTACGCAATACCAGAGCGCGTTACAGCCGAATTTTGTGAAATTATTGACACAGAAATCTTTCCGTGAAACACTTATCTGTTCCTCTTGCATACCGTTGACCTGTTTTTAGCAAACGAGGTTTTCCGTTCCACTGCATCTCATACCCCCCATAGAATGAACCTGCCAGACGTACAGACTTCAGCATCCTGTGCGCTTTTCTCCAAGGCTGTCCTTTAACCCACTCCATCATTTTCGGAGCAAACAATGGCCATTAACACCCCCAAGAGCAAAGACAGTAGCGATCTCGACATCGGGCTGCTGCTCAACACCCTGATCGCCTTGCGACGCGGTGATTTTGCGACGCGAATGCCCAGCGACTGGACGGGGCTGCCTGGCAAGGTGGCCGATGCCATCAATGACATCATTGACATGGCAGAACGCACCACGGGCGACTTTGAGCGCGTGTCACAGGTGGTGGGCAAGGCGGGCAAAGTTACCGCCCGTTTGTCGGTGTGTGACTTGCATGGCTCTTGGGCCAAACTGGTGGATTCCAGCAATACCTTGATTGAAAATTTGGTCAGCCCCTTGAACGAAATGGTGCGTGTCATCAACGCAGTCTCCACGGGCGACCTGTCGCAAACCATGCCGATTGAAGTAGATGGCAAAACACTGGAGGGCCAGTTCCGAAAATCAGCCGAGATTGTTAACGGCATGGTCAACCGACTGGGCACGTTTTCTGCTGAAGTGACGCGGGTGGCGCGTGAAGTGGGCTCGGAAGGCAAACTCGGTGGCCAGGCCAGGGTGCCTGGCGTGGTGGGCATCTGGAAAGACCTCACCGAATCAGTCAACTTTATGGCGGCCAACCTGACCAGTCAGGTTCGCAACATTGCGCTTGTGACCACGGCGGTGGCAGGCGGCGACCTCTCCAAACAAATCACGGTTGAGGCCAAAGGCGAAATTGCGGAACTTAAAACCACCATCAACACCATAGTCGATCAACTCTCGACCTTTGCTTCAGAAGTAACACGGGTGGCGCGCGAGGTGGGCACCGAAGGCAAATTGGGCGTGTCCACTCCTACGCTGTATAGGTGGATACCGGCCTCTTAAACGGCTTAACGTACTTTAATTTCTGTTTTCTACAGCGCCCCCTATATGTCTGTATCACCGTCATCACCATCATCATCTGAAAGTGATAAGTCTTCACGACGGCTGATTATTCTCTCGTAATCGCCCAACGTAATCTTTATCTCTCCGGCAGAAGCACGAGCACTCAGATCGAGAAGTTGAAGTCTCTTCTTCGTCGGATCACCATTCACTATTTTCTCGAACTTGGAAATATCTGTAACAGGCGACCGAACATATTTTTCAATAAATCGAGCCATGACCGCACCAGCCTCGTCCTCCAAATGGCTCCAAGCTTCATCGCCAATAAATGCGTGCCCACCATTTGCCTCATAAACAGCCTTCAATCCTGCCATTGTTGGATTTGGCGTTGGGTCAAGTATTACCAACACAGGCACGGCTCCTGAATTCTTGCAATCTACGGCGAATTGATGCTCCTCTCCAATGCGTCCCTGTCCGCTGGCGGCAATAGTCACACGGAGCTTAAATTCGTATGCTAGAGGCATGCGACCTGGGATGGCTTTCCAGCAGTCGACTTGACGACCTTTGGACTGGTCATCTGAGCGCTTGACGACCTTTGTACGTGTACCCTGCGGCTCACCCCCAATGGCTGCCGCCAGAATTGGCTCAAAAAGATAGCCTGTTTCCTGGGCTGACCTGTTATCCAAATCGTAAAAAAACTTTCGCCAAGTAAGCCATGAAGCAAGTGCCTCTGGTTCTACATGTCCATACTCCATCAAAGAACGCGGCGAAATTTGTACCATCGTTGGCATGGGCTGCGCCGACAAAATCATTGCGTACTTTCTTCGTCGCTTATGCAATTCTGCCAAGCACCGTAAATAGGTCACAAAATCTGGAATGTCCAACGTAGCTTTCCGCATAAGCGAAACATGCTCATCTTCCCGTAATTCAATTGCCTTCTCGAACCATACTTCTGGAATCGAGTAATACTCGACCTGTGGATTTATTTTTGCAGTCAGACCAGGGTGAGTCTTTTCAAGCTCGGAAAATCGCCCGGTGTCAAAATAAACAACCCCAATCAGCTTGGCAAATTCACTCGGGTTCATCACAACAGGCAGTTCAGTTGCTGAACCAAGCGTTGTTACCTTGGTTAAAAATTTCGACTCCTCTGCTGATAAACGCTGCTGTAGTGTGCTCATAGATTTCCGAATTCCAGTTGTTGTTGTTGAATGTTGCGGAGCAAGCCTTCTGTCTTTTGAAGTGCATAGCTCATCCCCGTCGCTTCAGTTAAAAAGTATCCAAATAGGCGTGGTTCCGTTTTTTGCCTTGGTGTGGCAAGCCCCGAACCATATTTCCCATCAATTCTCTTTAAATGAGTCGCAAATACTGATGCAGCAAGTGGTGGCACAGCGTTCCCAATTTGTTGAATCACACTAGCCGCATTGCCCACAAAGGTATAGCAATCAGGGAATGTTTGAATGCGTGCGCACTCACGGATTGTTAGCGGTCGATTCTCATGGGGGTGAATGAACTCTCGGGTTGCGGCGCCTGTAATTGTGAGGCTCTGTAAATCACCATTTAAACGCTTGATGCCAGACGGTGCCCCCCCCCTTTTTTCAGTTGGCATCCCATCCTGAACTCGCCTGAATGCTCGTCTCTTAAAACTTTCGTGCCAGAGATCCTCTGGCAAGTCCTTCATTGTTTGTCCCTGACCAAGTAAAGAATAAATTTCCGCATCCTTGGCATCAACCAACTGAAAGTGTTCAGACAGCAGTCCTGTTTCATTCCCTCTTCGCATACTCGCATCAAAATCATTCAATGGCACCGATGATGCATATGAACACAGTTCCGAACGTGTTTTTGCGTAACCATTTAATCCGGAAAGTGCCTGATCAAGAGTAGGCGCGAATGGTTTATTGCTATGCTTTTTCGACTTTCCTGACGCGTATGACTGCGTTTCTTCAGGAAACTCAAAATTGATACCAAAACGATTGCCAATAATCAATACCCTCTTGCGTGTCTGCGGAACCCCAAAGGCGGCCAAGTTAACTTTTTGAACACGAACTGAATACCCGATGCGGAGGAATTCTGTGACCAACGAAGCTACAGCAGCACCATTTCCAGAGGTCAGCAAACCTTCAACATTTTCAAAAATAAACCAACGAGGGCGTAATCGCTCAACGATTTTCAGGTAATTGAAGATCAAATTGTTTCGTGGATCACAGGTATCACGAGCGCCCGCAGTGCTAAATCCTTGACAGGGTGGGCCACCGATAACAGCGAACGGCTCCCGTCCGTGAACGGCCTTGAGGAAAAAATCAGGGTCAATGGACGATAGGTCTACGTTGTGACATTTGCTCCCAACATTTTTTTCATATGTTGCACACGCATCCTTATCAATCTCAGCACCGATTACTGGTTTCAGTCCCGCCTGAGCAAATCCATAGGAGAAACCACCCGCGCCAGAGAAAAAAGACATGACATCATCAGATGTAACATTTGAACTGTGCATCTGGAGATTTTACCTGTTCACCATATATTTAACTGATGCCAGAATTCGTGAGATGGAACTTCAAAATTGCAATAATCACCATACATAACAAGTATTTGTATTGAAATATTATTTTACATAAAAGGTAAGTTGTCTTATTTTATAAGCCATTGATTTATATAAAAAATAGTTAAATTGTAAGAATCAAGGATTCAGGTATAAGCATTTCAACAACATAACCAGTAGTATTCGTTCTCTCATAACTCAAAACAGCTATGCATGGGCAGTACTGGAGTCCGTTGCCTCCGCTATAAAAATATCCACCTAATATAAATGCCGCTATGTCCCGCGTAATGTACAAAGTGTAGCGACTAATCAAACAGCTCTGATGGTGTTCCCGTTCGCACAAGTGCGTTTCAAAGTGATGTGGAATTCGCCGTAGTTTCCTGCCACATCGGTTTGAATTCACGTTAACAAATCGGCCTCTAACGCCCGTCCCTCTTGCATTAAGTGCTATGTTTTTGTAACTTTTGTCAGGCGTAGATCATATGAAGCGAAGCGCAATACGGGATCATTGTGAACTAAGCGCTCCACAGAAAGTGCTTACGACTCGATGAATCCCAGCGTACTTGGCAAGACACGTGAATATTTCGGAATGACTTCTTGCGAAGCGCTTAGGATAGATCGCGGTGACCGGTTCACTGGATTTTCGCTTCTCTTCACCCGGGCTACAACGGCTCCACATCACTTTGAAACGCACCCAGTTCAGAGGGCAAACTCGGTGGTCAAGCCAACGTGCCCGGCGCTGCGGGCACCTGGAAAGACCTGACAGACAACGTGAACGGCCTGGCCGCCAACCTGACCAGCCAGGTACGCGCCATTGCCGCCGTCGCTACGGCGGTGACCAAAGGTGACCTGACCCGATCGGTCATGGTAGAAGCCAAGGGCGAGGTCGCTGAACTCAAAGACAACGTCAATGAGATGATCCGCAACCTGCGCGAAACCACCAACCAAAATTCTGAGCAAGACTGGCTGAAAACCAATCTGGCCAAATTTACCCGCGTGCTGCAAGGCCAGCGCGACCTCATCACGGTGTCCAAAACCGTGATGTCCGAATTGGCACCTCTGGTTTCGGCGCAGCACGGTGTATTCTACATCATGGATGAGCCTGCGGGTAGCGAGCCTAGGCTCAAGCTGCTGTCTGCCTACGCCTACAAGGAACGCAAAAATCTTGCCACACAATGGAAGATAGGCGAAGGCATGGTCGGCCAATGCGCCTACGAAAAGCAGCGCATTCTTCTCACCAATGTGCCAGACGATTACGTCCAGATCACCTCTGGGCTGGGGTCGGCTACGCCGCTCAACATTGTGGTGCTGCCCATCATCTTCGAGGGCAAGGTCAAGGCCGTCATCGAACTGGCCTCGTTCGAGCGCTATTCTGCGACGCATCAGGCCTTTCTGGATCAACTGGGTGAATCCATTGGCATTGTGTTGAACACCATCGAAGCCAATATGCGCACTGAAGAACTGCTCAAACAGTCACAGTCGCTGGCCAACGAACTGCAAAGCCAGCAAGAAGAATTGCGCAAAACCAACGACCAACTCGGAGACAAGGCGCGGCTGTTGGAAGAGCAAAAAATGGAGGTCGAAACCAAAAATCGTGAGGTGGAGCAGGCCAAGGCCGCCGTAGAGGAAAAAGCAGATCAACTGGCCGTCACATCCAAATACAAGTCAGAATTTCTGTCCAACATGTCGCACGAGTTGCGCACACCGCTCAACAGCCTGTTGATTCTGGCGCAGCAACTCGCTGAAAACCCAAAAAGTCACCTCGATGAGAACGAAGTGAAATACGCCAAAACCATACAGGATTCAGGCGACGATCTCTTGTTGTTGATCAACGAAATTCTTGACCTGGCCAAAATTGAGTCGGGCACCGTGGCGCTGGATACCTCGGTCGTGCCATTTTCCACATTGAGTGACCAGGTTGACCGCAATTTCCGCCACATCGCACAAAAACGTGCGATTAGCTTTGACATTCACCTGGCCAAAGACCTGCCGCCAACGCTTGTCACCGATGAAAAAAGGCTTCATCAAGTCCTTAAAAACCTGCTGTCCAATGCCTTCAAATTCACCGAAAAAGGGCGTGTAACTTTGCGTGTGGCGCGTGCCACTGGCGGGTGGAGTCCGGACATAACCAGTCTGAACATGGCCAGTGCGGTGTTTGCCTTCAGTGTGGAGGACAGCGGCATCGGCATTGCGACAGACAAGCAGCGCTTGATTTTTGAGGCCTTCCAGCAGGCCGACGGTTCAACCGCCCGCAAGTATGGCGGCACCGGCCTGGGGCTGTCGATCAGCCGTGAGATTGCTCACTTGCTTAGTGGCGATCTCAAGTTGGCCTACAGTGAGCCAGACAAAGGAAGTTGTTTTGTGCTCTATGTGCCGCAGGCAAGCGCTGACACCGTCAGCGTGCCATTACCCAGCGCCAAGCCCTTGCAGTTGAGACGGTTTGACACCCCGTCAGAATCCATCCAACTGGAGCGGTCGCTACGCAAAACATTAGCACAGGAAATAATTGATGACAGTGCTACCCTTCAAAGCGGTGACCTCGTCCTGCTGGTCATTGAAGATGACACGGTCTTTGCCAACATCATCACGGATGTGGCACACGAACATGGCTTCAAAGCTGTGGTTGCATCGCTGGGTTCGCAGGCGCTGGAACTGGCGCGCCGTTACAGGCCCGATGCCATCACACTTGACATTCGCATGCCCGTCATGGACGGTTGGACCCTCCTTGATGTGCTCAAGCGCGACCCTGACTTGCGCCATATTCCTGTGGATGTCATCACGGTTGAAGATGACGCACTGCGGGCACTTTCCAGCGGTGCTTTCCAGTTTCTCGCCAAACCGGTCAATCGTGAACAGCTCAGTGAGGCCATGGAAGCCCTGCGAAAGTATCACGATCGATTGATCAAAACGGTGTTGCTGGTGGCCGACAGGCAAGTGCAAAAAGAAACCGCCAACCTGCTCAGCGACAGTGATGTACACATCCAGAATACATCCAGCGGCAAGGCAGGGCTGGCGGCCCTGCACAAAAAAACTTTCGACTGTGTGGTGGTCGGGGCAAAACTGTCTGACATGAGCGGCATTGACTTTGTTGCCATCTCACGCAAAGATAAATCGCTGTCCGTCGTCCCCATGGTGGTGTACAGCAATGTGCCGCTTGATGCCAACGAACTGGTCACACTGGAAAAACTTGCCAACAGCAGCGTCACCCAAACTGTTCAGTCGCCTGATCGCCTGATTAACCAGGTTACCCTGTTCTTGCACAGCGTCGTATCGAAATTGCCGGCGGAAAAGCGTCAATTGATAGATAAAGCCACGAATAACCTGGCCGGCAAAAAAGTGCTGGTCGTCGATGACGACGTGCGCCATATTTTTGCCATCACCGCCGTTCTGGAGCGCAAGGGCGTGGTCGTGTTGACGGCTGAGAGCGGTCGCACCGGCATTGATACCCTGCAAAAAAACCCTGACGTGGATTTGGTGCTGATGGACATCATGATGCCCGACATGGATGGCATGGAAGCCATGCGTGCCATACGCAAGATTGAGCAATTCGCCAAGCTGCCGATCATCGCGCTGACCGCCAAGGCGATGGTGGGCGACCGTGAAAAATGTATAGCTGCCGGTGCATCGGATTATTTAAGCAAACCGGTCAATGTGGAACAACTCAACTCGTTGATGCAAGTATGGTCGTCACGATGAATGCTGTCCCTGTCAGTATCCTGATTGTTGACGATAACCCCGCCAAACTGACCGCGCTGTGTGCCGCGCTGTCGGGGATGGAACTTGATATCGTCTGCGCAATATCGGGCACGGATGCACTGCGCAAGCTGCTGGTGCATGATTTTGCAGTGATGCTGCTCGACGTGAGCATGCCCATCATGGATGGTTTCGATACCGCAGAAATGGTTCGCTGCCGGCAAAAATCTGAGCTCCTGCCGATTATTTTCATCACCTCCGAGAGGCTCTCGAATGTGTCACGGCTGCATGGCTATGAACTGGGCGCAGTGGATTACATTTGTAGCCCGATCTTGCCGCAAATCATTCGCGCCAAAGTGGCCATTTTCGTCGAACTGTATCGAATGCGGAGCATCCTGCGCGAGCATGTCAGCTTGGCTGAGGCCAGGTCAGTAGAACTTTTGCAAGCCAAACAGGAGGCAGAACAGGCCAATCGAGCCAAAAGCCAATTTTTGGCCAGCATGAGCCATGAGATTCGCACACCAATGAATGGCATTCTGGGCATGGCGCAGTTGCTCGTCTTGCCCCAACTTCAAGACGACAAGCGCGTGCAGTACGCGCAAACCATTCTTAATTCGGGTCACACACTGCTGTCGCTGCTTAACGACATCCTGGATCTGTCCAAAGTAGAGTCCGGCAAATTGAATCTGGAGTCGATTGTCTTTACGGTTGAGCCTCTTGTTTTCGACACGCATGCCCTGTTTGCCCAAACTGCCAACGCCAAAGGGCTGCAGCTCGAATCCAGTTGGAATGGGTCGGCGGGGCAATGCTATCTGGGTGACCCCTACCGGCTGAATCAGATGCTCTTGAACCTGGTCAGCAATGCCATCAAATTCACCTCCAGTGGCTTTGTTCGCATTTCGGCCTGCGAAATTGAACGCGAGTCCCAGCACGCTGTGCTTCTATTTTCTGTCTCAGACAGTGGCGTTGGCATCACGCATGAGCAGCAAAAACGTCTGTTTCAGGTTTATAGCCAAGTCGACAGTTCGACCACCCGCCAATTTGGCGGCACCGGTTTGGGGCTGTCCATCGTTTTACGGCTGGCGCAACTGATGGGGGGTGATGCGGGAATTGACAGCGAACCTGGCCAAGGCTCGCGTTTCTGGTTTCGTGTCCGTGTTCTTTTGCAGGCCGAGGCGCGCCAATCGCATCGGATCAGTGCGGCGGCCGTGCAAGTTAAGGATTTGACAGGAACGGTGCTGCTTGCCGATGACAATCCTACGAACCAGATGGTCATCATGGGGATGCTGGACGTGCTGGATGGTTCGGGCTTGGCGGTCACGGTCGTTGAAGACGGCCAACAGGCACTTGACTTTATCACCCAGGGTGGCGCGCCCGATCTCGTGTTGATGGACATTCTGATGCCCGTGATGGGTGGCCTGGAAGCGACCGAGAAAATTCGTTTATGGGAAGCCGATCACGGCAAACCACGCCTGCCCATCCTTGCCTTGACCGCCAGTGCCTTTGATGAAGACAGGCAAGCGTGTCTGGCCGCTGGCATGGATGATTTGCTGGTCAAACCCATTGACATGAAGAAGCTGCAAGCCACGCTGGTGCATTGGCTATAGCGAAGTGTTGCGTGGCATTGTTTTGTTACTCAACTCGTTGATGCAGGTAGTGTCGTCATGATGAATGTTATCCCCGTCAGCATCCTGATCGTCGATGACAACCCGGCAAAACTGACTGCGCTGTCTGCCGCGCTGGCGGGTATGGAACTTGATATCGTCACCGCAGACTCTGGCGTGGATGCACTGCGCAAGCTGCTGGTGCATGATTTTGCAGTGATGCTGCTCGATGTGAACATGCCTGTCATGGACGGTTTCGATACTGCCAAAATGGTTCGCCGTCGGCCTAGATCCGAGCACCTTCCCATCATTTTCATCACCGCCGAGAGGATCGCTGACGAATCAAAGCTACAAGGCTATGAACTGGGCGCAGTGGATTACATTTTGAGCCCGGTTTTGCCGCAAATCCTTCGTGCCAAAGTGGCCGTGTTTGTTGAACTGTACCGGATGCGAATCATTCTGCGCGAGCAGTCCATCCACGACGAACTCACGGGTCTGTACAACCGGCGCTATCTGAATGAGTCGCTCCCGCGTGAAATCGAGCGCACCCATCGCAAAAATGGCAAGCTGGCGGTCATCATGATGGACGTTGATTTATTCAAGCCCTTCAACGATATCTATGGCCACGAAGCAGGCGATGTGGTGCTGGCATCCATTGGCAGCATGCTCAAGGAACATGTTCGCGTCAGCGACGTAGCCTTTCGTTACGGTGGCGAAGAATTCACCGTCCTGCTACCCGATGGTGACATCGCCATTGGCACAGAGCGAGCCGAAGTCATACGCAATGCAGCGCATGGGCTGCATCTGCACTTTAACGGCAAGGCGCTTCCCCGTGTGACGCTGTCGCTGGGCGTGGCGGAATATCCGCTGCATGGGACAACCGGTGTTGAGTTGCTTGATGCGGCCGATGCAGCGCTCTACCGCGCTAAACAAGGCGGGCGTGATCGGGTTGAAGGGGCTGGGAGTTGAAATAGGAGTTGTCTCAGAAAGGGTTTGTAAGTCCCAATCCATGGAATTTTTGGTGGTGTCTCGCATTGACATACGCCACCGATGAATCGGTCACGGTTACTTTGAGTTCGTGGCCGCCCAAGCCGTCTGTGGCGGGTGTTGTTGGTTGGCAGACAAGTCTGAAATCAGTTGTTTTAAGTCAGATTTTGTCCATTTTTCAACTTCGTTTTTATAAAAAATTGGAGAGGTCTGAAGTTCAGATTTCCTGATCCGCATGGAATCATGAATGGCACCTCATGTTACAAAATAAGTTTTTTTAGATACAGATGTCGCGTTTTAAACCAACTTTCAGTTCAGTAGACATCTTTTATAAAAAAATAGTGCCAAACCTGTTTCCTCAAAATCTAGGAGTCTCCTATACCGGATCATGAAATCTGAAGTTATACCTCACGCGGTCAAGATTGACCGCGTTTTCAAATGTCTAAGAGGTGCAATTCTGCCGTGAAGCTGCGAAGAGTCGTAAATTGCTCTCAAAAAACCGGTCAAACTCAACCGCGCAAAGAATAGTTTGGATATAGAGCGTGTGGTGAGGCTGCGTTCCCACGCTGGAGCGTGGGAACGATAAACGAATACTGTCCAGGACACCGCCACCGTTCGCTGGGTCTTGCTGGTATTTTTTAGGGGTAAAGCTGGTCATGGCTTAAATCTCCAGCGCGTAAGGTGTTTGTTTGAAGACGATTTGCGCACTTTGCAGGCGTGGCGCGCCTACACGGCAAGCT
>CAIYWD010000277.1 GCA_903929815.1 uncultured beta proteobacterium | reverse complement strand
GCTGGAAGCCGCTTCTACAAGCTACAGAAAATTCCACATCAGTTTGAAACGCACCGTGTACGCATGAATGCCTCCCCCATGCCTTGACCATGCTCCATATTGAAAACCTTCACGCCTTCTACGCCAAAAGTCATATTTTGCATGGCGTTTCCATGACGGTAGAGCAGGGCAATATGGTGGCGCTGCTGGGGCGCAATGGATCGGGGCGATCCACCTTGGCCAAGGCCATCATGGGCTTGGTGAAAACCACAGGCAGCATCCTCTGGCGCGGGCAACAATTGGTAGGAAAACAAACGTTTGAGATTGCGCGCCAAGGTGTGGGCTATGTGCCCGAGAGCCGCGATATTTTTCCAACCTTGACCGTAGAGCAAAACTTGATGCTGGGGCAAAGGCAAATGCAAATACAAAGATCGCCAAGGTGGTCCATGGACGATATGTATGCCATGTTTCCACGGCTGAAAAGTCATCAGCACCAACCGGCGGGTGTGATGTCGGGGGGCGAGCAGCAAATGCTGGCCTTGTGTCGAACCTTGATGGGAGACCCCAACCTGTTGGTCGTCGATGAACCTACCGAAGGGCTTGCCCCCAAAATCGTCGTGCAGGTGGGGCAATTGTTGCAAACACTCAAAGCGCGCGGGGTGTCGATTTTGCTGATGGAACAAAAGCTCACCTTGGCGCTGGATATGGCAGACCGTTGCTGCGTGATGGGGCATGGACAAATTGTGTTTGACGGCTCGCCCGCGGCCTTTTGTGCTGATCGTCATATTCGCCGCGAATGGCTTGAGGTGTGAAACATGTGAAAATTTCCCCTCATGCGTTCATTCTGGGGATGGTGCCGGCCATGCTGGGCTACTGCTTGGGTAGCACAGGGCAATTGGCACAGGCCGCACTGTTTGACCCCTGGGTTTATATGACTTTTATGGCTGTAGCCCTTATGGGGCTTACGTTGTCAGCTATTATAAATAGAGCATTTTGGTGTCGCTGGATGGGTGTTTTGTTGTGCTGTGCCGGTGTTGGTTTTGCCCTCACGGGTTGGCGTGCAAGTGCTTTTGTGGCCACCGCTTTGCCCACACATCTTGAAGGGCAGAACATTGCCGTAGTGGGTGTGGTCGCCAATATGCCGACCTATTTTGAAGGCGGTGTGCGTTTTCGCCTGGAGGTGGTGTCAGCCCAACGGAATGGACAACCCCTTCAACTGCCTCACAAGCTGGATTTGGCCTGGTACGCGGGCACATGGAATAGCGCAGATGAAGATGACGAGCCACGGCAACCCTTGGCACACGTGCAAGCCGGTGATCGCTGGCAATTCACCGTTCGCCTGAAAGCGCCGCATGGGAGCATCAATCCTGAAGGGTTTGACTACGAACTGTGGCAGTGGCAGCAAGGTGTCTTGGCCAATGGCTATGTACGTCGCGGCCCCAAAGACCCTGCACCAGAAGCCATGGGGTCAAGCTGGGGACATCCGGTAGAGCGTTGGCGCGGGCAGGTGCGTGATCTGATTTTTGAGCGTGTGAGCGATGTGAAGGCGGCCAAAATCATGGCAGCACTGGTGGTGGGCGATCAAGGTGCCATTGACCGTGCCGACTGGGATGTGTTCAGGGCGACGGGTGTTGCACATTTGATGAGCATCTCAGGCTTGCATATCACCATGTTTGCCTGGGGTGCAGCGCTGGTGTTGGGTTGGATGTGGCGGCGATCCACCCGACTGTGTTTATTCTGGAGTGCGCCCAGTGCAGCCCTGGTAGGAGGCATTGCGCTGGCAGGTGCTTATGCCCTGTTCAGTGGTTGGGGTGTGCCTGCACAACGCACGGTGCTGATGCTTCTCACCGTGGGTGTTTTGCGATTGTCCGGCTGGCGATGGCCCTGGCCGCTGGTGTGGTTGCTCGCCGCCACGGTCGTGATGGCAGCGGACCCGTGGGTGGTGTTACAGGCGGGGTTTTGGTTAAGTTTTGTTGCCGTGGGGGTTTTATTTGCTACAGATTCTGGAGCTAACTATTCAAGTGTGGCGGGCGTTAGAGGCCGATTGGCTGCATTATTGCAAGAGCAGTGGGTGGTGACTTTGGCACTGACACCGCTTTGCTTGTTGTTGTTTGGACAGGCCTCTCTGGTGGGCTTGTTGGCCAATCTGATGGCCATCCCGTGGGTGACTTTGGTCATCACACCGTTTTCCATGCTGGGTTTGTTGCTGCATCCCCTGTGGGACGTATCCGCCTGGGCGATTCAGATGTTGGGAACGGTATTGCAGTGGCTTGCCCATTGGCCGTTTTCCAGTGTGACAGTGGCGCAGTCACCCTTGTGGGCGGGTGTGGCGGGGGTGATGGGGGGGGTATTGCTGGCCATGCGATTGCCATGGCACTGGCGGGTGATGAGTTTGCCTTTGCTGATGCCGGTGTTATTCTGGCAGGCTCCAAGACCCCCCGTGGGTGAATTTGAACTGTTGGCCGCAGACGTAGGTCAAGGCAATGCGGTTGTGGTGCAAACCGCGTCTCACGCCCTGCTGTACGACGCAGGCCCTCGCTACAGCACCGAAAGCGATGCCGGCCACCGCGTCCTGACTCCTTTGTTGCGCGCACTGGATGTGCGGCTGGACACGGTCATTTTGAGCCACAGAGACAGCGACCACACCGGCGGCGCACAAGCCGTTTTGATGATGCAGCCACAGGCACAAGTGCTCAGTTCCATCGAGGCCAGTCACCCTTTGCACACGGTGTACCAGGTCACACGCTGCGTGGCAGGTCAGCGCTGGCGCTGGGATGGTGTTGATTTTGAAATCGTCCACCCGCAACCCCAGGACTATGGCGTTCCTGGCGCTGCCCGAAAAACCAACACCATGAGCTGTGTGCTGCGCCTGTCCAACGGCGTGCAATCCGCCCTGTTGGCAGGCGATATTGAACAAGCCCAGGAAGCACGGTTGGCCACCCATTCCTCTGACCTGAAAGCCAATGTACTTTTAGTGCCGCACCACGGCGGCAAAACATCGAGCAGCGCAGTGTTTCTGGATGCCGTGCAGCCACGCATTGCCCTGATTCAGGTAGGCTACCGCAATCGCTTTGGTCACCCTGCACCGTCTGTTGTGGAACGCTACGCTCAGCGTCACATCAAGGTGATGGATTCACCCCACTGCGGTGCTATGACCTGGCAATCGTGGCACTCCGACGTTGTGGTGTGCCAGCGGGATGTTGCGCGGCGCTATTGGCATCACCCGGTTTTGTGAGGGGTCAAGGATATGGTCAACAATAAGTTCCGCATTTGGCCGTCAGAATTAAAGATGCAATGCTAGGCGCAAATCGCGCGGTGTGGCCATGCCACATAAGCGATTTGTAACGACGCAGTGTGCCCAAATCTGACGAGCCAAATGGGGAACTTATTACTGACCACATCCTTACCTCGTTGGGGCATGGAATTCTTGCCCCAACGGGGCATCGCATACCAGCGAAGGGCAACGCCCTGGGAAAAACACCCCGGCCATTTCCGCGTTCTGAAGGAATGCCGCATATCGCCGCACAACCCATCCGCGACCGGCCTATGCGGCGTTCCTTCAGAACGCATTGCAAACTTCTATCCCGTTCCCAGTTCCCAGGGTTGCACCCTGGGCTGGTATGCCACGCCCCTTTGGGGCTTTGGATGGAGTAGCTTTTGGCCGTCAGGTCTGCCCACCGTGCAGCGATGGCCTTGTCATGGCTGACCAAAACCTCAAAATGCCTCTATCCCCAAGCAGCGTGCAGCTTCCAATGCTGTGGCATGGGCTTGGGATGCTGTGGGTGCTGTCACGGTCAGGTGTCCCATTTTTCTGCCTTTGCGGGCTTGAAGTTTGCCGTACAGGTGCAAATGAACGCCCTGTAGCGCCAACACTTTCGCCCAGGGTGGTGTGGAGGATGTGGCTGCATCGGACGACGCATTTAACCAGACATCGCCCAACAAATTCAGCATAACCGCAGCGCTGTGCTGGCGCGGCTGCACCAGTGGCAGGCCGGCCAGTGTGCGCACTTGAAGCTCAAACTGCGACACATCACAGGCATCGATGGTGTAGTGGCCGCTGTTGTGCGGGCGAGGGGCCATTTCATTCACCACCAATGCACCCAAAGCGGCGTATTCGGGTGAACCTTCCTGCAGCACAAAATACTCAACGCACAAAACGCCCACATAATTGAGTTCTTTTGCTATCCTTTTGGTGGCTTCTATTGCTTGATGCGCAAGGGCTGCAGGCACATTTTCATAATAAGCCTGGGTGATGGCCAAAATGCCATCACGATGTCTATTGCGCTGCGGCCAATAATGCACGCACTCCCCGTTGTGAGCACGCGCCACAATGACCGAGCACTCCATGGCCAGCGGCAGCATTTTTTCAAGCACACAGGGCACACGGTTCAAGGCATCCCAGGCGCTTGCCAATTCAACACGGGTGGTCACACGAACCTGCCCTTTGCCGTCATACCCCAGACGGGCAGTTTTCAGAATGCCCGGCAGGAGGTTATCGGGAACATCTGACAAATGATCGACAGTTTCAATCACCGCGTAGGGGGCGGTTGGCACACCACTGCGCTTGAGATGATCTTTTTCTGTGATGCGGTCTTGGGCAATGGCTACGCACTGGGCTGATGGCGCAATGGAAAGGGTGGCACTCAACGTGGTCAGGGCGTGCGCGGGAACATTTTCAAATTCGGTGGTGATGGCCGCGCAGCGCTGCATGAGCTGTGACAGACCTTTCGCATCAGCATAATCGGTTGAAATATGGTGGTGACTGATGAGGCCTGCCGGGCTGTTGTCATCGGGGTCAAGCACCACAGTCACGTAGCCCATGGCCTGGGCGGCCTGAACAAACATGCGCCCCAGTTGGCCGCCGCCCATCACGCCCAGGGTAGCACCTGGTAAAAAAATGGGATGGTTCATGGGGGGGGCAGCGTCATGGCGCGTGCGGTTTGGGTTTGTTTGGCGCGAAAGTCTTCCAGTTTGGCACGCAGCGCCATGTCTGAATTGGCCAGCATGGCAACAGCAAAAAGTGCGGCATTGGCAGCACCTGCTGCGCCAATGGCAAAAGTAGCCACGGGAATGCCTCTGGGCATTTGCACAATGCTGTGCAGCGAATCAATACCGCTCAAGTGTCTGGAAGCCACAGGAACTCCCAGCACCGGAACAGTGGTTTTGGCAGCCAACATACCCGGCAAGTGGGCAGCTCCGCCCGCTCCGGCGATAATGGCTTTTAACCCCCTGCCCGCAGCGCTTTGGGCATAAGCGAACATATCATCGGGCATTCTGTGGGCAGAGATAACCCGTGCCTCATGGAAAATGCCGAACTGTTCGAGAATATGGACTGCGTGCTGTAAAGTGTCCCAGTCTGAGCTAGAACCCATCAGCACACCGATTTGGATAGATTTCATTTGACGTTTATACCTGAACTTTTTTCACTCTAGAGACACACAAACATGAAGAATGTCACCCTGCAAAATTTTGAAACCGATGTGATTGCGGCTTCCATGACAACCCCGATTTTGATTGATTTTCATGCCCCATGGTGCGGTCCATGCAAATCGCTCGGACCTCTTTTGGAGCAGATGGAACAAGAATACCAGGGCAGATTTATTTTGGTCAAAATCAACTCAGACGAAGAGCCGCAGCTTGCCCAGGCTTTTGGCGTGCGCAGCATTCCCACCTGCATTTTGATGATGGACGGCAAGGCTGTCAATGCCTTTGCAGGCGCGCAAAGTGCCAGCCAGGTGCGTACCTTTCTGGATCAACATCTGCCCAGCACGGATGAACTCAGCGCTCTGACTGACACCGACGAAGCAAAAGCACTTTTGGCATCCGGCGACCCCCAGGCCGCCATGAACCTGCTCTGTGATGCACTGGCTACTGATCCGGGCAATGACGACATTCGCTACGACTACGTCCGGTTGCTTCTTGAACTGGGCGGTGTAGAAGAGGCACAGGCTGCCTTGGCCCCCAAACTGTCAGAACTTCCAAAACAATTGCGTTTTGAAGCCTTGGCGCACTGGCTGGATGCTATTTTATTTATAGCTGAAAGTGCTTATGCCACTTGGGTTACAGCCCAATTTGATGAAAAAATTGCAGCCAACAAACGCGACTTTGAAACCCGCTTTGCCAAAGCACGCTGGTTGATGACCCAAGGGGAATGGACGGCTGCGATGGACGAACTGCTTGAGATCATCATGCGCGACAAAAAATGGGCTGACGAGTCCCCACGCAAAAATATGGTGGCCATTTTGGAATTGCTCACCCCACCTAAACCAATGACCACTGCGCAAATTCCTAGTAAAACCAATGGTGGTATTGAGGTTCTTGGCAAAACCGCTACGCCAGAAGACCCCAAGTCGGCGCTGGTATCGACCTACCGTAGGCGTTTGAGCATGATGCTCAATTGAGGGGGCGACCGACACTGCGTTGGTGCTGAACAACCATAAACAACCAGAATTTGAGGGGTTTCCCATCATGACAGCGTCCACTTCCGAGGCTGATACCTCATCTAACCTCTTGCGCACGGTGCTTGATGCCGTTTCGGACCATGTGGCCATACTGGACTTGCAAGGTGTGATTGTGATGGTCAATGCTGCCTGGCTGCGTTATGAAGCAGATTTCCAGGATATGTCCGGGCACGTCACGGCACACCCGGATGTCGGTACCAACTACTTTCTGACCCTGTCAGGAATCAATGACGAGTTGCTTGAAGGCATACGATCGGTGTTGTTGGGACAATCTGACACCTTCAGGCAGTCCTACGCTTGTCATATCCCCAATCATCAGCGCTGCTTTCACATGCACATCACGCCCTCAGTCTGGGCAGGCCAGCGATGCGCAGTGGTGGTGCATTCCGACATCACGCCGCAAAACATGGTCAACGCCTCTCCGGTGATGATTTGGCTTTCAGACACCGACGGACTGTGTACCTGGTTCAATGCAGGCTGGCTGGTTTTCACAGGGCGAACAATGGCACAAGAAACAGGCAATGGCTGGACAGAAGGTGTTCACCTTGATGATGTGCAGCGCTGCATGGAGCATTACATGAGCCACCTAGAGCAGCGCTTGCCATTCCAGATGGAATTTCGAATCAGACACCACAGCGGCCAATACCGATGGATTCACGATCACGGCATGCCACGCTTTGATACCGATGGCGTGTTTTTAGGCTATATTGGCTCTTGTGTGGATGTCCATGAAGTGCGTATCGACCAAAACAGTTTGACAGACATGGCAGACGTGATGCCGTGTGTGGTCTATCAATGTGTCGCGGCAACAGATGGGCAATGGCAGTTCACTTACTTAAGCAAAGGTGTTGAAAACCTCTACGGTGTCAGTCAAGATGCCGTCTATCTTGACCACAACGTGATGACACTGTGCGTTGTGGAAGAAGATCGCGCCAAATACCGCACATCGGTCAATCAATCCATCTTCTACATGGCCCAATGGGAACACGAATACCGTATTCATTCCCCAACAGGAGACATCAAGTGGGTTCGTTCCCACGCCATACCACAAACACAAAGTGATGGTAGTGTGGTGTGGAGTGGCATCCTCACCGATGTCAGTTATCAAAAAGAAATTGAACAGCGTCTGCGCCAGGGTGCCAACGTATTTGCTCATGTGCAAGAAGCTATTTTGATCACGGATGCACAGCGACGAACCGTCGATGTGAATGCTGCCTTCACACGCATCACGGGTTACAGCCGTGCAGAAATTCTGGGAAAAAACCCACGTTTTCTAAAATCCGATATGCAGTCCGATGCGTTTTACCAAGCCATGTGGCAAAGCGTCGCCACCCATGGGTCATGGACAGGCGAAGTAGTGAACCGCACCAAGTCTGGGGAGTTTTATTCTGTCATTTTGAACATCAGCGCGGTTAAAAATGAGTCTTACCAAGTGACGCATTACGTTGGGATGGCGACCAATATTCACCATCTGAAAACACAGCAGCAGTCGCTTGAACGTGTAGCCCACTATGACACGCTGACACAATTGCCTAACCGCGTGTTACTGACCGACCGATTAAACCAGGCAATTGCCAAAGCGCAGCGCCATCACACCAGTGTTGCCGTTTGCTATCTTGACCTGGATGGTTTCAAACAGGTCAATGACACACTGGGTCACGATGCTGGCGATCAGGTTTTGAAAACTGTCGCAGAGCGTATGGGGTCTGTTCTGCGCGCCTGTGACACGGCAGCGCGAATCGGAGGCGATGAATTTGTGATTCTGCTGTCAGACTTGGATGCCATTGACAGCATCAGACCGCTGCTGGATAGGTTATTGCAAACGATCGGATGTACCTTTGATATCAACGGACAAAGTACACAAGTAGGGGCCAGCATTGGTGTGAGTCTTTACCCCCACAACGCCACCGAGCCAGATACCCTGCTTCGTCTGGCTGACCGTGCCTTGTACCAAGCCAAAGAGAGCGGCAAAAACTGCTACAGGATTTGCAGTCGATAGATCACAAATGCCATGCGCTGCCAATGCCTGCAACGTCACCACGCCAACACTCACGACCGTCTTGGTCGTTGCCTGACGTTAATATTTCGCAGTGGGTAACGGCCTACCGAGAAAGGTATCGATCATCATGACAATGCGGCACTGGTTTTTTCTGGGATTAGGCATCACCCTATTGCATCTGACAGCATTGCAGTGGGTCACGTTGCGTCTGCAGATGGATCAAAATGTTCAAAACATGGCATTTGTCACCCGAACCATTGCCTTGGCCTCACCCGCAGCAGATATACCCTCCACACAGCAACCCAAACCCAAGCCTCGTGCAGTCGCTCTGGCATCCCCATCCAAAGCAAAGACCGCGCCAACACCCGCCAGACAGACAGCAGCCCCGCCAGCGCCTCACGTTGTTGTCCCTGATCACACCCCCTCTGCTGCAGATCATCCCACTGAGATAACGCACCCTGCTGCCAATCAAGTGGTCTTTACCACTGAAGGCCTGCCGGTTTCTGTCAAGCTGAATTACAAAGTGGATTCCAACAAATTTCCCTATACCCTGCAAGGTGAACTGCTCTGGCAGCACAACAACAACAGCTACCGGGCGCGTTTAAGTTTTGGTGCATTGGGTTTCACCCGAACGCAAACCAGCCGTGGCCGGATAGGTCATGAAGGACTGATGCCCGAGCGTTTTTCAGACAAATTCCGCAGTGAAATGGCAGCACATTTCAATCACGAGCGCCAATGGGTCACTTTTAGCGCCAACACACCCGATGTCAAACTGCAAACCGGTGCGCAAGACCGTTTAAGCGTTTTGGTGCAACTTGCCGCGCTGGTCTCTGGCGCAGCCCAGCCATTCAAGCCTGGTACGACACTGTCAGTGCAAACCATTGGCCCCCGTGCAGCAGACCTGTGGCTTTTTACCTTTGGTGACATCGAAGAGCTTCATCTGCCCAGCGGCAACCTGCAAGGCTTGAAATTGGTACGCAACCCCGACCAACCCTACGATCAGAAGGTTGAAATTTGGCTTGCCCCCAGTTTGAATTACCTGCCTGCACGAATCCGCCTGACCGAAACCAATGGTGATTTCATTGACCAGCAATGGGTTTCAAGCGAAGCAGCACCAAGCAGTGGCGACTTGTAATGATGTGGTCAACTGCAGATCACTTAGCACCCCCATCCTCAGGGTGAATTTGTTCTGAAGGTAAGTTCAGACAACCTGACCCGCGTGGAATTTCCAATGGCACTTTGTAGAAGTGCCATTCTCGATTCCGTCATTTCGCCATCTGTGCTGGGTGCGGATCAGAACATCTGAAGTTCTTGAATTTTCGTCATTCCCGCGAAGGCGGGAATCTAGTGCATTCTGGATTCCCGCCTTCGCGGGAATGACGAAGTTGGCTTTAGAACAAATTTACCCTGCCCCCATCCTTATCAAGCCACGCCGGGGAACTCTGCCAAGTGGCTATCCATTGTGGAAAATCGCAAGCCGGCATAGGGTGTGCAATGCCATTACCTTGCACCAACTCGCATCCCAATTGCAAAAGCAGTGCGCCATGCGCCGTGGTTTCTACGCCTTCGGCAATCACCTTGCATCTGAAGGCATGGGTCAAGCCGATAATGCCTTCCAGAATAGCCCTGTCGTCAGGGTCATCCAACATGTCTCGCACAAAACTTTGATCTATCTTGATCATGCCAACCCGCAGACGTTTGAGGTAAGTGAGCGACGAATAGCCCGTGCCAAAATCATCCAGCGTAAACGTGACCCCCAGTTGGGTACAGGCCGCTATCAGTTCCGATATTTGTGCAATATCTTCAAGCGCACTGGTTTCCAATATCTCAATTTCCAGGCAAGATGGATTCACCAGGGGATGCTTCGCCAGCATGGCACGCAAGCGATCCACAAAATCTGCCTGCTGCAATTGATAAGCACCCACATTGATGCTGATGTTGATGTTCAGACCTGCAGAGCACCAAAGCTCAATTTGGGTCAGTGCTGTATCCATCACCCACTCACCCATGTCAATGGCCAGCGGGTGGTGTTCAATGAATGGCAGAAACATGGCGGGTGCCTGCAACCCACGGTTTGGATGCTCCCAGCGAATCAGGGCTTCAACACCCACAACAGCGCCTGTTCGCATATTCACCTTGGGCTGGTAATACAGCACCAATTCGCGCTGCAACAAAGCCTGGCGGATGCGCTCCAAACTTTCATGCTGGACGCGAATGCTGCTGTCATGCTCGGTATCAAAAACGTGATAACGGTTTTTGCCCGCCACTTTGGCCTGGTACATGGCCTGGTCTGCCTGACGCAGCAATTGTTCGGCATCCATCTCTTGCGCCTGCGGGTAAAAGGTCACACCCAGACTGGCTGACACCACAAGCGTGTTTTCGCCCGCTTGTACAGGCTGGGCAGCAGCGGCTAGAACGCGTAGCAGCATGGGCATACTGGCAGAGGTATCTTCAAGGTCACCAAGCACGGCCACAAACTCGTCACCGCCCAATCGTGCCAGGGTATCGCCTTCGCGCAGGGCCTGTTTCATTCGGGAAGACACCGTGATCAAGAGTTGGTCACCGGCTGCATGTCCGTAACAGTCATTGATGGCCTTGAAACCATCTAGGTCAATATAAGCAACAGCGAGGGTCAGGCCGCGCCTTTGTGCCTGCATCAAGGCTTGCTGTAGTCGATCCGACAACAACAATCGGTTGGGCAAATTGGTCAAAACATCAAAATGGGCGATGTGTTCAAGTTGGTTTTGATGCTCTTTGAGTGCAGTGATGTCAGAAAACAAGCCTACATACTGCACCGTGTTGCCCTGCTCATCGGTGACTGCGCTGATGGTGAGAATTTCTGCGAACACCTCGCCGTTTTTGCGGCAGTTCCAGATTTCACCGTTCCAGTAACCTTTTTCGCCCAAATCACGCCACATGGCATCGTAAAACTCTTTGCTTTGACGACCCGACTTGAACAGGCGCGGATTTTGACCCACGACTTCGTTCTGGCTGTAACCCGTGATGCGGCTAAACGCATCATTGACATCAATGATGGTGGCATCTGCACTGGTCATCACAATGCCTTCACGGGCGTGGGTAAAGACACCGGCAGCCAGGCGCAGCCTTTTTTCAGCTTGTTTGTGCTGGGTGATGTCACGCATGCCCACTTGAATGGCATCCTGTCCCAAATAAACCATCGGCGTAGCCTGAACTTCCACATCGATCACTTGACCGTCAAGTCTGATGAATTTTTCCTCCATCAGCGGTGTGATCTTTTCATCTTCCACTTCTTGTTTGATACGTGAGCGCACGATGGGGTGAAAATCAGGATGGACAAAATCAAGGACTGACCTGCCCAAAAGTTCTTGTGCCGACGTAGCACCCAGCATAAAAATAGCAGAAGGATTGAGATAGACGAACTTACTGTCACGGTGAACCACCACAGCTTCACGAGTTCCTTCAATCAAGGAACGAAAGCGGGTTTCACTCTCGGCAAGTGCTTCTTCAGTTTTCAATCTTTCCAATTCGGCAGATGCCCGCATGGCAATGCGCTCCAGAGTGGCTGCTGCATGGGCATGGTTCGTCAATGGATGGCGAGCAATAACCGCAATCAAACCAATGGGCTGGCCACTGTGGCTCCATAGCGTGACACCCATGTAACTCTCTGCCCGCAATTCCTGGAGTGCTGAATCGTTTGGAAAAAACTGACACACGCTGGCCGGAAAACAACACACCGTCTGCCCCACCACATTGCCGCAAGGCGTGTCTTTCAGTGCATAGGTCACGTTGTCCTCAAAATGACCGTCGTGCCACACCGCCAGTGTGGTGGCGTTCAAACCATCCCCTTCAAGGCGGTCAATGCACACATAGTCCACTTGAATCGTTTTTGCCAAAAACCTCGCCAGTGCATCAAAAAATGGCTCCCCAGGAACCACACCGCCAATGTGCGACAAAAAGGCGTTGACTTCCTCCACCTGTTTGCGCTCTGTGATGTCGGTACTCGTGCCTATCAGACGCAACGCTTTGCCGTCTGCATCACGGCTCACCACCATGCCTCTCCCCAGTATCCAGCGCCAGTGACCGGTCTTGTCCAACATGCGGTATTCTGCCGATGCCGAAGGTGTTTTGCCATCCATGTGAGCCTGGATAGTCTTCATCACGTCAGGCAGATCATCACAATGAACACGGTCAGACCACTCTGAGGCCGTGTTTTTGATTTCAGACTCGGCAAAACCCATCATTTCTTTCCAACGTTTGGAGTATTGCGCCTGTCCCGTCTGAATGTTCCAATCCCAAACACCGTCCCCTGAACCCTCAATGGCAAATTTCCAGCGAAATTCGCTCTCTTGCAGCGCCAACTCCATCCGGTTTTTGTCAGTCACATCACTGAACACAAGCACCACGCCCACAATGTCCCCTGCGGTATTGCGAATAGGCGCTGCACTGTCGGCAATGTGGTACTCCGTGCCATCACGCGCCACCAAAACAGTATGGTTCGCCAATCCAACCACCAAGCCGCTGTCCATGACCAATTGAACGGGGTTAGCCACAGTTTGACGCGTCTTGGCGTTGAGAATGCGAAAAATATCAGACAGAGGTCGATGACGAGCATCAGCAAGTGTCCAGCCTGATATTTGCTCGGCGGTTGCATTCATCCGGGTAATTCTGCCCGCTGCATCTGTGGCAATCACAGCATCACCAATCGACTGGAGTGTGATGGAGAGGTTTTCCTCACTGTCATGGAGTGCCCTTTCGCGCTGCCCCAAGGTGATGAGCAAGCGATTGAAGCTGCCAATCAGGTCGCCAATTTCGTCTTCCCTGAGAATGGGCAAGGGTTGTGGTGGCTGGTCGGTGCTTGCCAAAGTTGAAATTACTTTGGCAGCAGAGATCATGGGTGACAATTGATGCCGCAATATCCACCATATCAAGAGGCTTGATAGCAAGGTCATCACCAGTGTGGCCATCAGCATGTGCTGCTGCATGGAACGAATGGGGGCAAAGGCTTCTTCGACGGGAAGTGTGGTCGCGATATACCACCCGGCTGCGGGGATACCTTTGGCAGAAACCAATACTTCCATCCCACGAGGATTCATCAGCAGATCAGAACCCTCATAACCCTGAATAAATCGATCCAGCGATGGGTTGATCCCTGGCTCGGGCAACTTTTCCATGATGCGGCTCTTGTCAGTCGCTGAGACAATCAGCCGACTTTTCGGTACCACCAACAAATGACCGCCTGTCATGCCATAGTTGCTTTGCGTGATCTGATCCAAAAAGTTGGGTTTGCCCAAATTGACAATGCCAGCAAAAACCCCGATGACCTTGCCCGCCCTATCTTTCACGGGCACAGCCATCACAACCGTCGGATTGTGGGTGAGCTTGCTAAGAACAGGCGTGCCGACCATCGATTTCCCCTGAGTGAGCGGTCCAATGATGTAATCCCGTTCCTTGAGGTTGACACCTGTCCTGCCTGGCTCTCTTGGAAAATCGGCAATCACCGTCCCATTGGTATCCAACCAAGCGACACCATCGTTGAACAGCGTTTGCAAAACGGGACGCTCTGCAAGCCGTGCCTGCAATGCCGATGGACGTGTGATACCGGCAAAGACAATTCCCTGGGCAACGACCTCCAGGCTTTGTATGCGGCTGCTCATCTCTTGATTCACTTCTGCAGCAATCATGGACACCGTCGAAAACTGCTGATTGCCAAGGACACGCGCCATGTCCTTGTGCAACATCTGGCTGATGTACGCAGTCAGCAACCAGTTGCCTGCCACAAAGATGACCAGGGTGGCCAGAGTAATTCTGGTCTTCATGGAATGTCGGGTAAACCTTTTCCAAAACATACATGTATCTCCTGGAACAATGGGGTGAGCCTGCGACATCATTGCGGCATGTTACTGTGACTCGGATGGGTGTTGCTACCCTACCGTCATGGAACGCTGTCGTCGCTCTGAAGTCGCTTCAATGCCATGGTCAAATCAGTGTCAGATGTGCCGGGACTGATCAGCAGATGGTTGGACAAACCCACCAGAGCGTCTGCACCGGTCTGGCTCAGCAAGGCAATCGTTTTTCCTGCGTCGTGTGGTGAATCAAACCCTGTGCTTTGCAAGAGCATCCTGCCTTGCGCGCTCATCAATTTAAAGTAAAACCTGCCATCTTTTTCACGGTATTGTTTGAAGACCGGGGTGGCAGCTTTGCCAGATTTTGTCGTGCCAGCCATGCCTTGAGCTTGAGTTTGCAAGGGCAGCAAGCCAACAGCATGGCGCAATTGCTTCATGAAGGGTGTTGCCACGGCGCGCGCCTGGGCAGCACCGGCTTTCAAAATGGTTTCAATCTTGTCTGGATTTTGAATGAGCGAAAGGTAGGTGGATCGCATGGGGGCAATTTCCTGATCAATGCGTTCAAACACCCTCTGCTTGGCTTCGCTCCAGGCAATCCCGTTGGCAAAATCCTGTTGAAAAGATGCTGTCTGCGAGGGTGTTGCAAAAGCCTGGTACATCTGGAACAAAGCCGAACCTTCAGTCGTTTTGGCTTCGCCGGACGTTTTGGAGTCAGTCAAGATACTGGCAATGAGCTTTTGCAATTGTTCACGGGGTGCAAACAGGGGAATGGTGTTGTCATAGCTCTTGCTCATTTTTCGGCCATCCAGGCCTGGCAGGGTGGCCATATTGTCTTCAATCACGGCTTTGGGTTCTACAAAGTGTGGACCGTAGCGGTGGTTAAAACTGTGGGCCATGTCGCGTGCCATTTCAATGTGCTGCACCTGGTCACGACCTACTGGCACTTGATGGGCGTTGAACATCAAAATGTCTGCGCCCATCAGCACGGGGTACATGAACAGGCCAACGCTGATGTCAGCATCGGCATCCAGGCCCGCAGCACAATTTTTATCCACAGCAGCCTTGTAAGCGTGGGCACGGTTCAATACCCCTTTGCCCACCACACAGCTTAAAAACCAGGCCAGTTCGGAAATTTCCGCAATATCAGACTGGCGGTAAAACACCACACGCTCAGGGTCAAGCCCGCAACTGAGCCAACTGGCAGCAATTTCCAATGTGGAGCGCTGAATGCGTGCGGGATCGGCAGTTTTAATCAGCGCATGGTAATCTGCCAGAAAATAAAAACTCTGCACTTCGCTTTGCAGGCTGGCACGAACCGAGGGGCGAATAGAACCCACATAATTGCCCAAATGGGGTGTGCCCGAGGTGGTAATGCCTGTCAGAAAACGTTCCATACTCATCACAATCCTCATCCCAATCGTTTGTTAAAACAAAATACTCACCCACCCATCAACGCAGTCAAGGGGACGAGCAACACATAAAGCAGCTTGAAGCTGATGCCCATCAGCGGTTGCATCCACCAGTGACTGACCACACCTGCTATCACCAGCGCCATGACAATGAAAAATCCCCAAGGCTCAACCCTGGAGAGCAGCACGGCCTGTCTGTAGGGCAGCAAGCCCACCACAATGCGACCCCCATCGAGTGGTGGCAGCGGAAACAAATTAAAGACAAACATCACGACGTTCACCAACATGCCACCCTGCGCCATTTTGACAAAAAAAGGTTCGCTGATGCCCATACCGATCATCACATAAAGCACAACACCCCACACCCACGCCTGAACAAAATTGGATGCAGGCCCAGCCAGAGCCACCCACACCATATCCTGCTTGGGGTGATGCAAATGGTCAAAGCGCACCGGCACCGGCTTGGCGTAACCAAACAAAAACGCGCCGGACGTTGCCAGATACAAAACCAATGGCATCAGAATCGTGCCCATGGGGTCAATGTGCTTGAATGGGTTGAGCGTGATGCGCCCTGCCAAGTAGGCCGTGTTATCGCCAAAATGACGGGCAGCGTAACCGTGCGCTGCTTCATGCAGAGTAATGGACAGTAGCACCGGAATGGCATACAGGGCAATGGTTTGAATCAAGTGGGAGATATCCATCATGTGGGGGTTCAATCAATAAAAAAGGGAGGCAAATCTAGCGATCCGTTAATAAAAAGGTAACCGTTTAGACCCCTGGCCCAGATGTCGTCATTCCCGCGAAGGTGGGAATCCAGTGTATTTTGGTCTTCTTGGATACAAAAAGTCAGTCTGGATTCCCGCCTTCGCGGGAATGACGGTGGCGGGGTCTAAACGGTTACCCAGCGGCAAATCCAAAACTAAAGTCTATTAAATTTAATCAATTGGTTACAAATATCTGCTTGATTCATTAAGCCCCGTCAACAAGCCACGTTTCTTCTTTCTTGTATAAGGCAATGAAGGCTTGATGTTTTTCAAAAACGAATCAGAATGCATTTGTTTCTGGATCATTAAAAGTTCTTTGTCAGTCATAGAAAACGCTTGCGCAACAATTTCATCAATCCTGTCAATAAGGGCTTCAAGTTTACCGAGAGCATTTCCATTATCATAATCCAATACAAAAGCCTTGAACTTTTCCAAATCAACATCATTCTTCGGAATTGGCATTTGCAATAAGTCAACGCGACCCATTTCCCTGTGAGTATGAACTGTAAGCGCGGCCTTTAGGCGTTCAGCAAGCGTTTTACTATTTGTTTCTATCCACGAATATAAGTCATCTGTCAGTTTAATTTGATAAGTACCGTTGTCGTTTTGATGAACATCCATACCCATAGAATTGATCGTAACGGTTTTATCCCCCTCAATACAATTCCAATTGATGGATGGCATTCCTTCATTGGAAGCCATTTCAATAACTGCTTGTTGAAATGAGATGATGCCCAACTCATTCAGTTTATCGTTTAAGGTTTCAGCGCGGTTATAAATTGCCTTGCATGTGTCTAAAAAAGGCTGTCTGAGTTGATTGAGTTCATCTTGATACGCCATCAACCCATCAGACCAAGGCAACATTTCCAAATTGGTAGGGTATAAGTTGCTCCAAAAATCTTCCACAACACCCATGCGCAAGTAAAGAGCGTAATAAAACTGATATACATGACTGAGAACCAATACATCGAATGGGAATTCTTGATGTGCTTTATCAGGAACAAACAAGGTAGTGGTATCGAGAAACGCTTTCTCATGCATGTTAAATTTTACGGCATTCAACCCTATCGAAATTCGAAGAAAAGCGAATGTGTTATCTGGCATCACGTCAATAAATCGCCACAAGGATGGATCATCTACATTTTTAATGTCAATATTTGTTTCTTGCGCCTCACCCTCAATAAGACAAGAAGATATATTTTCCCCTTTGAATATATCAAAACCATTGTCAATCACTGGCTTGCTACCCCTAAAAACGGCACCTCTTGTAATGCACGTCCTTGTATCCCAATGACCAGATAAGATGTTTTCTGGTTCACGCTCTTGCCATTCAACGATTTTAGAGCCTTCTTTCCGTCTCCAAAACTTATAGGCGACATCCAAAAATGTTTGATGACATTTAATTTTATTGATAATATTTAGTCGTTCAGTGGTGATTTTTGTTAGCACTCTTCCATCGTCAGACCAAATTTGCTCATAATCGAAAAATGACTCACTGGATTGAGATAAATCAATACGCCAAAAACCATCAACACATTCATGACTGGCTACTCTAATGCAGACTTTATCATTGCTTGTTGCTGGCTTTGTATCTGCCATAAAGATAATCGGGTTGACACTGGCATCAAACACATCATCCGATATGGCTTCCATATCAACAATTTCTGTAATGCGCCATTTACATCCGATCTTAAAAAGATTTCTGAGTGATTGGTTGGAGTTGTTGTCACAAAGTGATAAAGGAACCACGAACGCCAACTTGCCCTTGCCATCAGGCTTGCACCAGGACTTGAGAGAGCGATAAATAAATAGCGTAAATAGGTTTTTATCGACAGTAATATCTGTACTGTAATAAGCAGCCTGAGAATTAGTTAGCTCTTGATCGCTTCTCTCAGGTCTAACGTAGGGTGGATTACCCACAACAAAATCATATTGATCTGAATTTATCGCAGAAAACAAATCATACCCTGCATCAAACGACAACCCATTCACTTCGCAGGCCAGCAACGAGTTGTGTTTTTCTGAAATTCGGATTTGGGGGAATCCATTGGATTTTAATTCATCCCTTAATGGTAATAAATGCCACAAGAGCTGGATTTGCGTCAGCATTGCAGAGAATGGGTTTAAATCATTCCCAGCGATGTTTGATAAGGCTTTTTGCGCTAAAGCATAGTCACCAAAACCGTTAGAGATTAACTCACCTGCTGTCTTTTCAAATACCTCAATTGGAAATGTACCGGAGCCACAAGACGGGTCAAGTGTTTTACTGTCTGCTTTTATACCTAGTCTGTCGATCATGTAGCGAGCCACTGAGGGCGGGGTGAAATACTCACCCATTCGCTTACGCTTACTTCCAGACATAAAACGGTCATAAATACCCGTTAATACATCACCTTTGACCGTTTTAAAGTTAAAGCGTGAAAGATACATAAGCGATAACTCAATGGCAGTAGAAAGCTGTTCATCGTTAGAACCAAATATCCAATCAAGCTCCATTTCATCGAACACATTGAAGTAAATGCTTCTAGCCTTGTCGTACACGTCTTTAAGCAGCTTGGTGTAAGACAAATCAAAATATTCACGCATATTTTGGAATGCTTGAACGCCACCATTACAGATGTATCGTTTATCGCCAAAAAAACCATGATCTTCAAAAAAGCGTAACAATAAAACACGAGCCAAAATCAAGTTGGCTGTTTCTGTTGCGAATAACTCGTATGTGAGGTCTTGTTTGTTATAAACAACCTTACCGACACGCTTAATGAATTCAGGCAGCCATGAAACTGCCAGTTTGCCGACCGATGGATTAACGCCAATCATGGTCCTAATTTTGCTAACGTGCTTGTCATGCGCTTTGGCAGTTTCTGCACTCATGACTTTGCCTTTCAGTAAAAAAGGGTTGACTGATAATTCATAACCAGAATAAGAATCAGAGAAAGCTTGTAACTCTTGTTGACACGCTTCGATTTCTGGCTTCAACCGTTCCAGTGCAATCACACATGAATCTTGAAGCATTTGTGTTGATTTGTGAATGGCTTCATAAAAGTCTTTTCTCACATACTCGTAACGCTTTTTGGTATGTTGCGGTGCAGTTGGGTCATTGACATTAAGATCAATGCTCGCAATATATTCATTGCATCCTTCTCTAAACGATTTAAGAGATGCTGAATATCCTGAATTTTCTGCATGAATTGAAACAGTCGTTTGATAAAACCAATCCGCACCTTTTGAGATAACATCATCCCATCGTATTTCGATGTCTTTACTCACATCAAAAACCTTTTGTGAGCGCATGATGACTGGTCTAATAACCATACAGGTTGGATCAATCATGACAAAATATGAAGTGTCTATCGAAACATATTTTGCCTTCTCGGAAAAGATACGCTCTCGTTTTGCAGGAGAGGAAAAGGCATCATGTTCATCTTTTACTTCGCAAACCAACCATTCACCAAACTGTGATACGCCAGTTTGGGCCAGAATATAAAGATCGGGAATGCCTGAAGCAGTTTCACTGGCAGTGTCAATTTTGATATTTCTTCTTGAATGTCCCAATGCAGTAAAAAGAACCAACACATCAGGATACATATTCCTTTCCTGACCTGGCTGAGTGGATTTTATTTGATGGATCGCATCTATTATCTTTAACATTAATTTTTTCCTTTTTGTTCAGACAGATTTATTACAATAATTTATTAAAAAAACCGTATCCGTTGTAACCGTTTAGACCCCACCATCGTCATTCCCGCGAAGGCGGGAATCCAGACTGCCTTTGTACCTTGGTAAACCAACATGCACTGGATTCCCGCCTTCGCGGGAATGACGGCATTTGCCATGAGGTCTAAACGGTTACAAAAAACCAATTTTTTGATAATAAACGACGCTCTGGCCAAGTCGAGGGTACGGCTTGCCAATCTACAAGCCCAGCAATGCCAGCGAACCGCAGCCTTCGCGGATGATAAGGGGGCAAATGTCAGTGAGATCCACCACGGTGGTTGGCTCGCGCACACAGGCACCCGAATCAACGATGGCGGCAAAACGTCCCCGAAAGCGTTCGCGAATCTCATCAGCATCATTGAGCGGAAGATTTTCACCAGACGCAATCAGGGTGGTGGCCAAAAGTGGGTTGCCATGCAAGGCTAGCAGAGATTGCAAGACTTGATGCGCCGGTACACGCAAGCCAATGGTTTTGCGTGAGGGGTGGCTCAGTCGGCGCGGCACTTCCTTGCTGGCTTCCAGAATAAAGGTGTAGGGACCGGGTGTCGCTGCCTTGATGCGACGGTATTGCTGGTTATCGACACGTGCATAGTTGGCCAGATCTGATAAATTGCGACACAAAAGCGTCAGATGGTGTTTGTCGTTGATGCCACGAATGCGTCTGAGCTTGTCGGCAGCGGCCTTGTCATCAATATGGCAAACCAGCGCATAGCAAGAGTCCGTAGGAACTGCCAGCACTTCACCCCTGTCAAGCATGGCAGTGGCTTGTTGCAGCAGCCGAGGCTGCGGATTGTCAGGATGAATTTCAAAAATCAAGGGCATGGCTCTATTGTCGTTGGAGAGGCAACACGGGTCATTGTCCAGTGTGGGCAGTGGTGACTGTCGGGGGGCGATTCAAAGTGATGTGGAGCAGCCAACTTGGCCGCATACAAAGAGACGAGCTTGGCGAATATGTTCGCCCATTTTTACTATCAAACAAATAGCTAACTACGCAAGCAGGACGGGGGCTAGAGGCCAATTTGTTATACAAAAAAACTCACATCTGGGAGCGCGGGCATCTTGCCTACTGTAGAAGCCGCTTCTACAAGCTACTTTGAATCGCACCCGTGGTGACTCGGCCGAAGATGTCATCAACATTCTGGCAGATAATTCTCAATGTAAAAGCTGGACGTATCAACTACACCGATTGAAAAACCTGTCAGCTACAAAACCCATGAATCCCTTTCGCACATGGCTTGATACTCAAGCTTTGCTGCTGAATTGGCGATATTCAGATTACGCTTTCATTCCTAATAAACTTATGTCTTACACCGTCACACCCACCGTATTGCCTGATGTTTTTATCCTTGAACCCAAGGTTTTTGGAGATTCACGAGGCTTCTTTTTTGAAAGTTTCAATGAGCGTGACTTCGTTGAAGCCACCGGCATCACGCAACCTTTTGTGCAAGACAACCACAGCAAATCAGCACGTGGCGTGTTGCGTGGACTGCACTACCAAATTGAACACCCACAGGGCAAACTTGTGCGTGTCAGTCAGGGCGCAGTGTTTGATGTGGCTGTCGATATGCGCCTGAGTTCGGCAAATTTTGGACGATGGATGGGCGTGGTCTTGTCGGCTGACAACAAACAGCAATTGTGGATACCTCCGGGCTTTGCGCACGGCTTTTTGGTCTTGAGTGACAGTGCCGAGTTTTTATACAAAACGACAGACTACTGGTATCCTGAGCATGAACGCAGTCTGCTTTGGAGTGACCCTACTGTTGGCGTACAGTGGCCTCTTGACAGTGCTCCGCTTCTGGCCGCCAAAGATGCCATCGCCTTGCAACTCCATCTAGTTCCCGGTTTTGCCTGACACATGCCCCGCTTTTACATAGATGGCGACATCTTCGAAGGTACGATTCTTGACTTGCCGCCGGGTGCTGCTCGCCATGTTCAGGTGCTTCGGATGCAGCCTGGCCAAAACATCACTCTATTCAACGGCAAACCCAATGCCTATGGTGTTTATGGGGAACATCCGGCATCCATCACACAAATGGGGCGCGCCCAAGTTCAGGTACAAGTCGGGGCTTGGCTAAACACCCCACTTCACCCTTTGTGTGACTTGCATCTTGCGTTGGGAATGCCCGCCAATGAACGTATGGATTGGCTGATTGAAAAAGCCACTGAACTGGGAGTCGCCAGCATTCAGCCTCTGATGGCTGAACGAAGCGTTTTGCGATTGCAAGGCGAACGTGCTGTCAGGAAAATGGCGCACTGGCGGGGCATTGCCGTTGCTGCTTGCGAACAGTGCGGTGGCAACCGTGTGCCGGTGATTCACCCCGTTCTCCCACTGAAAGACTGGCTGCCGATGCCTTGCATGACCACTTCGCGGCTGGCTGTGCTCTCATTGAATGCAAACACACGTTTTCTGCACGATTTTTTACAGGGTTCTACAACATCTGTGGTGACGTGTTTGCTGGGACCTGAAGGCGGCTTCACTGCCACTGAAGAAACAACCGCCCTACACCATGGTTTTGAGCCAGTGAGCTTGGGCGTGCGTGTTTTACGCACCGAGACGGCTGCCCTGACCGTAGCTGCACTCGTGGCGTATTCTTGTCAAACCATCACAAATTCAACCTAGATTCCTCAGTTATTTCCACCACACAAAAGCTGGCAGCGTAATCTGCCTCGTCGGTCACACTGATGTGTGCGCTCAAACGTTTGGCTTCAAACCAGGTTTTGAGAGGTCCATGCAGCACCAGGGTGGGCTGACCGCTGGGAAGATTGGCAATTTCGCACCCTCGCCAGCTCATGGGCGTATGCATGCCCAAACCGATGGCTTTGCTAAACGATTCTTTGGCACTGAACCGGGTGGCCAGGTAGCGCACACCGCGTTCAGGCCAACGCTCGCCGCGCGTTTTCCATAATGCCAATTCAGCGTCGCAGAGAATTTTGATCGCAAAACGATCGCCGTAACGTTTGATGCTGTCGCGGATGCGTCGAATATCGCAAATGTCAGTGCCTATGCCGTAAATCATACGTTTTTCGTATCGCCTTTAAAAAATCAGTGGCATATCCTAAGTGGGAAGCCGAATTTTTGAACGCCGAAACTTTAGTGACTAATCACTAACCACTTTTGTAAAGCCGATTGCAGTGCATCCAAAGCGATGGGCTTGGTCAAAAAGTCGTTCATTCCCACAGCCAGGCAACGCTGGCGGTCTTCTTCGTAGGCATCGGCTGTCAAGGCAATAATGGCCAAGCGTGGTCGGTTGTTGTCACGTTCCCATTCGCGTATTCGCTCTGTCGCTTCGTAGCCATCCATGACGGGCATGTGCAAATCCATCAGAATCAGGTCTGGGTCAGGGAAGTCCCCTTGGGTGAGGGTGTCCAAGGCTTGCTGGCCGTCATAGGCTTGAGTCACACTGATACCGAGTTTTGTCAGCATGGACTCAATCACCATGCGGTTGACGATGTTGTCCTCAACCACCAATACACGCCCCGCCAACTGGGCAGGCACGTCGTTGGCAGGCCGTTCAGAACTTCGGCATTCTTCACCGTCTTCGACCTGTTTGGCTCGCAGTCTGAACCAAAATCTGGAGCCTTGGCCCGCAACGCTTTCTACCCCCACATCGCCGCCCATCATTTTGGCCAAATGGCGAACAATCGACAAGCCCAGCCCCGTGCCGCCAAACTGACGTGCGATGGTGCCATCGGTCTGCGAAAACGGCTTAAAAAGCAAATCAATTTGGTCGGGCGGTATGCCAATGCCTGTATCGCTGACTGAAAACTCCAGCATGGCTGACTCACCATCGTGTTCAATCAGGGCAGCTTCGATACGAACGCTGCCATCCTTGGTGAATTTGATGGCGTTACCCACGAGGTTTAAGAGCATCTGACGGAGTCGGGTTGCGTCGGACACGTAGCGGCAGCTTGGCAAGCCTTTCCACTTGTATTCAAGTTGCAGACCTTTGGCATGCGCCGCGCTAGAAAAAAGCATTTGCGTTTCACGAAGAATCGCATCGGGTTCAAAAACGATGCTGTCCAACTGAAATTTTCCGGCCTCTATTTTTGACAGGTCAAGAATGTCGTTGAGCAGCGTCAACAGTGTCTGTCCAGACGATAAAACGGTTCTTGAATACAGAGTGCGCTCGTCGTCTGTCAGCTTGGGCATCAACAGCAGTTGCGCCATACCCAAAATGCCATTCATGGGCGTGCGAATCTCGTGCGACATCGTGGCCAGAAATTGGCTTTTGCTGACGTTGGCAGCATCGGCGGCTAACTTGGCCTGCCTCAGTTCGTCCTCAATGAGTTTCAAAGGCGAGATATCCACAAAGGCCCAGATCGTTGCATCGTTATCCGATGGCAGACGTGCACTTGAAACATTAAACCATTTCAAGTCACCATTCTTGTGACACAATTGGTGTTGCCTGTGAAAAACACGTCCCGCATTGATTTCGTCGTAGGCATCACGACCAAAGGCTTCAAACGTATCGTCATTCTGATAAAGAATCCTGGCTGACACGCCGCACAGTTCATGCGTTTCATATCCAAACATTTTGGCCATGGCAAAACTTGCCCATCGAATTACACGATGTGAAATGATGGCGAAGCCTACAACCTCGCTATTCAAAATGGCATTTTGATCTGCCAGTAATTTGGCCAATTTAGCATCCGCTTCCCGACGCTGCGTCACGTCCTGAAGAAAGCCAAAAATCTTGATGGGGTTTCCCTGACCATCACGTTCAAGCTTGCCGATGGCGCGGATGACCCTGGCTGAAGACCCGTCGGCGGGCTGTAGGGTGAACTCACCGTCATAATCATGGCTGCGGCTAACCAAATCAGTCAAGGCGTGACGAGCCGGATCATCTTCAGAAATTGAAGCCAGAAACTCATCCAAAGGGTAATCCGAAATGTCAATGGGGAACCCAAACTTGCCAGCCAAAGTCTGGCGAACCAGATCGCGGTGCTGAGGCTGACAAGCCAGAAAGTCATCCAGAGGATGATCCGCGACGTTGGTTGGAAACCCAAACATGCGCAGCATTTGGGTCGATGCGTGGACGATGTCGGTGCTAAAGTCATAAACAAACGACCCAGTGCCACCGATCAGTTGCGATGCGGCCATCTGTGCTTCACTTAGCTTGAGCGCCTTGTTCTGTTCATCACGTAATTTTTGCGATTGAATGCGCTCGGTAATGTCCACAAAAGTAACAATCGCGCCTTGCAGTATTCCGTCAATCAATACCGGTTGCGACCAGGCTTCGACCGGCACCGGTTTACCGTCTTTGCGCCATAAAGTGTCCTCAAGCAAGTGGATGATTTCCATGCGCTCATACGTCCGGAATAAGGCGCAATCTTTGGCCGGGTAGTGGCTACCGTCGGCATGTGAATGGTGAATCACCTCATGAATGTGCAGACCAATCAGTTCATCGGCATCCTCGTAGCCCAGCATGCGCAGCAAGGCCTGATTGACAAAGGTGCAATTGCCCTGGGTGTTGATCCCATAGGCACCCTCGGCCATCGAATCAAGCAAGCCATGTATTTTTTGATTGACTTCGCGCAGTGCGACTTGTGCTTGAATGCGCTCAGTAATGTCGCGATGGGAACCGTACACCACCCGATGATCTTCCAGATCGATCGGTTGAATATTGACCTCGACATCGAAAATGCTGCCATCCTTGCGACGGTGACGTGACTGGAACAGTGAGCGTGCCTGGCTCTGAAACTGCTGCCTGACAGCCGCCATGAGTTCATCTTGACGGTTGAACCCGCAGTCCCAGTTTGTCACATTCATTCCGATCAACTCGTCACGCGAGTAGCCCAGCATGGTGCAAAATGAATCGCTGACCTCTATGACGTTGGCATTCACATCCAGAATGGCGATGCCATCGCTGGCATTTCGCAACAGCGCCTTGTTTTTTTCGCTCTCTCTCAACAGGCTAAGTTCTGCCTTTTTTCGATCGGTGATGTTTAAGCCCGTGACGGCGATGTAACACTGTTCACCCACCCGCACAGGTTGGACGCAAACCATGACTTCGATCTTGCCTTGGCCGGCCATAGGCTGAGGCGTTTCAAATACGGTGAACTCTCCCGCATTGGCCGCCTTGATGCTGGCTTGCAGACGGGATCGATCTGCGGAGTCAGACCACCAGGGGGTATCCGGAAAATACCGATTCGTGACTTCGTCGCGTCGGCGACCAATGGCTGCCAACGCCGTGTTATTGACCTCTAGCAGACGACCTTCACCATCGAGAATGCCAGCAAAAAAACTGGACTGATCAAACAAGGCTCCAAGCATGGCCTGACGGTATTCCAATTGTCTTGAGGTGAGCGCTGCCATCCGATTGCTCTTGTGAATACGAACAAGAGCCATTGCGAATACCAGCAACAAAGGCCCGATAAGTAGTCCCGTCCACAGTACTTGCTTGCGCCATTCGGCCAAATAGTAATCTTCAGACAAAGCCACCTGCACATAAAACGGAAATGGGTCATCCAACTTGGCAAAACTGCAGATACGTCGCACACCATCGGGGCTTGCCACATACGTCTGTGCGCCTTGACTGTCACCTAACTCAATGTGCTGGCGGATGGTATCGTTCGGGGGCAGTGGCTGGTTAAAGTCACCCTCGTTCAAGCGCGGGATGCGTGCGATCAGCTTGAAGTTATCGCTGCGCCGAAGAAAAATCACGCCGCCATTCTTTCCGACATTGGTACGGCTAAACAGGTCTGAGAATGTGTCGATGTGAAGAACAGCATTGACGGTTCCCAGAAACCGCCCCGCATCATCGCGGATGGCACGCGACTGAATCAGCGACCATTTGCCGGTGGCGCGAGAGACGAGCGGTTCTGAAAAGACAAGGCTGGTTTGCGGGTTGTCACGCAGCGTCTGGAAAAAAGGACGGTCAGCGATGCTAAACGGCTTCACGTTCGGATCAGACGTCATTTGCATTGTGCCATCAGCATCAAAAGCAGACAGCGTTGCCAGTTTGGGAAAGCTTTTCACCATCCGAACCAGGTTCTGTGTGGCAGAAACTGCGGCGGATCGGCTGTGAAAGGGATTAGATTTCACATCATCGGCGATAAAGGTGAGCATCCCTTCAACGCGTGCAAATTCGCTCGATAACCTCGATTCAATGACCACTACCAGGTTGCGAGTCTCGTTTTCGGCTTCAACAATCGCATGCTGATAGCCGCTCCACAAGAAGTAGCCGACCATAAGCAGAAAAAACAGCAAGGCCGACACGCCCAATATGACAGGTGTCACAACGCGTGAAATTGCGGGGTTAGTAGCCATAAATCAAGGAATGTAAAAAGTAAGTGGTTCCAAGCCAGCGAAAATTATTCATAACAATCGTTAGTCCGCCAGGTTTTATCGTTCCCACGCTCCTGCGTGGGAACGTAGTTTTTGCCGCTCCTGCGGTGGACATCTGCCACGAACGCTCCATCGTTGTAACAATAAATTGACACAGATGTGTCTGGTGGCTACGTTCCCACGCAGGAGCGTGGGAACGATATAAACGGTGTTGTTGCATTGGGCGAGTCAAGGGCTTCAGGTGGTGCGACCCGATTGATTTCTGCCACAACTGCGGCCAAAGAGTCTTTCAGTTGCGCCAGCGCCAGTGAGGGGTCGAAGTCGGTCACTAACACCTGTTCTAGCGCTTGCGCTGCATTGCGGGTATGGGTCATTGCCAGATTGGCAGCCACCCCGGACAATTTGTGAGCCAGGGCAGCAGCACTGGCACGCATGCCTTGCTCCAGACTGGTTTGTATCACCACGGCGGCCTCGCTGTAGTCGTTTACAAAGCGTCGAAGATACGATTGATAGGTCGGCGCATCTGTCAACAGTGCCATTCCCTGAGTGACATCCAGGATTTGCGTCACCGTCGGTGATACAGTGGCAACCGTGCTCACTGTTGAATCCAATGGCGTGCGTATTGGTATTGGCACTGCTGCCGGAGTTTGTGACAACTTCGATGAGCGGCAGAGCCGCTGAATCAGGGCAATGGTGGAAGGCACATCAAACGGCTTTGACACAAAGTGCGTCATTCCCGCAGCCAATGCAGCATCGTGCTGCGACTTAAATGCACCGGCCGTCAAAGCCACGATGGGCAGACCCTCGAATTGCGGCATACGACGCAATCGCCTTGTGGCTTCTATGCCGTCGAGCACAGGCATTTGCACATCCATCAGCACAATGTCTATCTCGCCTGTGTTTGCAAGCAGCCAGTCAATGGCTTGCTGACCGTCCTCGGCCAGCGAAACAACGGCCGCTTGACTGACCAGAATACGCTGCGCTACCTCGCGGTTGATGTCGCTGTCGTCAACCACCAACACCCGCAGCCCTGACAAACTGTCGCTGGTCGCTTGCGGTAAAACGTGTGTCACGTCTTCCTTGGCGGATCGTCGGCTCTGCGCCTCAATCACCGCGTTGTACAAGCCCGATGAAGTCACAGGTTTGTGCAGGATGGCATCCACCAACTCCGCGCCGGGCATGGCAGACAGGCTGGTATGAGACGAGGAATTGGCCATGATCACGATCGGGCATTCGTTTTCTGACACGATCTCGCGGATCAAACGCGCTGTGACCAGCCCATCCATCCCCGGCATTTGCCAGTCCAGCACCACCACATCGGGCAGCCCACCCTGCTTGCGCTCCAACACGTGTGTCAGCGCGGCAGTGCCAGAATCTACAGAACTTACTCGCCATCCAAAACCCATCGCCATGTCTGCAATGGCTTTCAAGGCCAAGTCGCTGTCATCGGCAATCAGCACACTGACATCGACCATGCTGGGCGATGATGGGTTGGAATCGTCCGCTTGTAGAAGTGGCAAGGTAAACCAAAATTCACTGCCATTGCCTGGACTGCTGATGACACCCATCTCACCCCCCATCAAGGAAACCAGTTGACAGCAAATGGTCAACCCCAAGCCAGTGCCACCAAAGCGTCGAGTGGTGGATGTATCGGCCTGGGTAAAAGCCGAAAAAATGCCAATTTGCAGCTCTGGCGCGATGCCTATGCCGGTGTCTGTCACGGAAAATCGCAGCATGCTGGGTGAGTCGGCGCTGCTTATCACCTCGGCGCGCACCTCAATGCTTCCGGTCTGCGTGAACTTTATGGCATTGCTGACCAGGTTGATCAGAACCTGCTCTAGTCGTAAGACATCACCAAAGATACAGACAACCCCAGCCGGGAGTGGCGAAATGACGAGTTCAATGTTTTTGTCGCCAACCGAAACACCCAAAGCCACGGCCAAGTTATCGATGACATCACCGAGTCGAAACGGTGCATGCTCAATCATCATCTGCCCGGCTTCGATTTTGGACATGTCCAAAATGTCGCTGATCAGGCTCAGCAACACGCGCCCCGAGGCTCTGATCTTGCGCACCATGCTGTGCGCCTCCTGGTCTAGTTGGGACTGCTCAAGCAAATAGGCCATGCCCAAAATGGCATTCAGAGGTGAGCGGATTTCGTGACTCATGTTGGCCAAAAAATCAGACTTGGATTGGCTGGCTGATTGAGCGTCGTTGCGTGCGATCACCAGCTCGGCAGCACGCTCGTTCTGGAATGTCAATTCATCGTTAGCGATCACCAGCTCGGCAGCACGCTTGCCTTTCTCTTCGCTCTGAAAGGCCAGCTCATCGTTAGCGATAACCAGCTCGGCAGCACGCTTGCCTTTCTCTTCGTTCTGAAAGGTCAGCTCATCGTTAGCGATCACCAACTCAGCAGAACGCTTGCCTTTATCTTCGTTCTGAAAGGCCAGCTCTTTGTTAGCGATAACCAGCTCCGCAGCCTTTTTCTTACGCTCGGTGATGTTGAAAAAATAGAATACCAGCAGGGCACTTATCAAGGCACCCGAAGCCAACACCAGCCAAGACGATGTGTGGTCGATATTGGCCTCAAACTCAGGGGTACTGGTCATGCGCAGGGTCAACTCCCGACCCGCAAGCAGAACTGGCTGACTGCTCACAAAACGAGGCTCTTTGGCCTGCGCCATGCCCGCTTGGGGCTGGTTGGTCGTGAAGAGAAAGGTGCTGGCGGCTTGGCGGAGTTCAAAATCCAATCGACTGGCCGTGACAGCGTTCACGCCCTCAAGCAACTCATTGAGCACAATCGGCGCGTACAACAGGCCCACCAACGAAGCACGGCGCTCTTGCACCGTGAGCATGTTTGCGCCTTGGGCGTACACCGGCAGATACATGAGCACACCAACGCGTTGGATCTGGTCTTGCACCAGTGTGATGGCCTGGGTCATGACAGGCTCACCCGTGTCCACGGCTTGTTGTGCCGCCGTGCGGCGCACCACCTCGGAGCCAACGTCCAAACCCATGGCACCGACGTTTGCACGGGCAGGCTCAATGAACTTGATGACAAAAAAGGCTTCATGTTCCTTATCAACCAGTTGGCGAATAGCAAACTCGGGCGCACCGTCGGCTTGCTCGGCTGCAACAAAGGAGCCCAGATTTGCCCGCATGACCTGCTCAATAAAGCCAAACCCCCGCACACCGGGGAATTCATGGGCCAGGTTGCGCGAGTCAACAGCGGCAAGAAACTCTGCACGCTTGACCTTTGGGTGGACGGCGTACACGCTTTTGAGTCCTTTCAATCCGTAGATTGGCCGGTTAAAACGCTGGTTGATCTCGGTCGAAACCCTCAGCGCGCTGCGCTGGAACTCGACCTCGGCATCTTTGTTGATTTCATTATGCCGCACCAGGGCGGCGGCGGCGGCCAGAGCCAACCCCAACAGGAACACGATCGCGGGTAGCTTGATGTCCCTGTGCCAAAACGAGCGAGCCTTAAATGAGTGCAATAGAGTGAAATTCGAGGCCATGGATAGTGTCACTTTGCTGCTAACGGTTTTCATAGCGAGCTTTCAAGGCTGCTTAGGATATGGTCAACAATAAGGATATGGTGTTCATAATCCTAGGGATCGCCATCGCTAGCAAGGCCGATTTGCAGGCCTGTGGCTCACGCGCGTCAGTCGCCCGCGGGGGGGGGGGCG
>CAIYWD010000276.1 GCA_903929815.1 uncultured beta proteobacterium | reverse complement strand
GTGCAGGTGCAGGTGCGCAATCCAGAGGTGTCAACAGCGGTACAGGTTCTGCCACAGGAACGCGAACTCATGCACAAGTCCATACGCCTGGTACAGGGTTGACAAGTTCGACCACAGCGACGACAACGACCAGTAACTAAGGAATTGCTCAGTGTGCATTTGGCCGTCCCATGAAATTGCTATGCAAAATGCAAAGCACGCCCCATTGACGCGCCAAATGTGCCATTCATGACTGCCCTGTCATCCACCCTTTACTTGAAAGTACACCATGGGTATTTTGTTTAACCGCATGTCTGTTGCATGCTTATTTGCATTGGTATTAACTGCTTGCGGTGGTGGCGATGATGTCGCATCCATATCACCATTGACCGTCGATCCCTATGGCGTGTCTACATTTGACAGCGCAGCTCTCAGTGCGTCCTTGATGGCTTTGCCTATTGAGACCCTCAGTAGTGCAGAGCAAGACTCACTGGCCTTTATGCGCGAAGAAGAAAAGCTTGCGCACGATGTCTATACCCAACTTGACACCCTGTGGAGCAATCAAACGCGTGTTTTTGTCAATATTGCTAAAAGCGAAGCCACCCACACCGAAGCCATTCGTCAGTTGTTGGTGCGCTACAACTTGACTGACCCCTCAGCCACACGGGTAGCAGGCCAATATCAAAGCATCACGCTCCAGGCGCTTTACACACAACTGGTAGCAACGGGCACACCATCACTCATTGAAGCCTTGAAAGTGGGTGCCACCATTGAAGAAATTGACATGATTGACATCAACAAAGCATTGTTGGGTATTGACAACCAGGATATTGTGCTGGTCTATCAAAACTTGCTCAAAGGTTCACGAAATCATTTGCGCGCATTTGTGAGCGCTCTGACCAACCAAGGGGTGACTTATGCTCCGCAATACATGACACCTGTTGATTACCAAACCATTATCAGCACAGCCATAGAACGATAGTCGTTGGCAATGGCGAGCAAATACCAAAGGAACTGATCATGAAAAAACTGATGGTTATCATGGCTATGGCAACATCCTGTGGCCTTGGCCTGGCACAAGAGGTAGGCAGGGTATTGTCTTCAACGCCCATTGTGGTGCAAGTGGGAGTTCCGCGCCAGGTATGCACCACTGAACAGGTGTCTGTAGCCCAACCTCGTTCAGGGGCAGGGGCTGTCGTGGGTGCCATTGCTGGCGGCGCATTGGCCAATGCCGCAGCACGTGGACACGGCCAGGCTGCGGCCACCTTGGTAGGCATCATGGGGGGCGCTATCATTGGCGACAGGCTAGAGAGGCCTGCGGGCGTGAGTCTGCAAAACGTACAACGGTGTTCCCATCAGGTGATTTATGAAAACCAGACGGTGGCCTATAACGTGGTCTATCGGTATGCGGGCAAACAATACGCCGTGCAAATGCCACATAACCCCGGAAAAACCATCGCGTTACAAGTCTCACCTGTGGGTTCAGGGGTGGCATCTGTTCAGTCAGACTATGTTCAACCGGCACAAGTCATTGTCACGCAAGGTATTTATTCGAACGACGATAGACACCCCTGGTATCCGCCGGTTGCCATCAACTTGGGATACGCTTATCCGGGCAGCAGACACAGCCATGACCGCTGGCGCTAATCTCCCCGCCTTCTGTTCATTTGTCCCCTCTTTGAAAGTTGTCCAAATTTCAGCCACGTTTCATTGCCATTCTGGGGAGGTCTGCAGATACAGTGGAGTTTGAATATATCCGTCACGGAACACAAACATTGATTGGCAACTTTGAAGTAGCAACGGGTCAAGTAATTTCTCCCACTATTGAAGAAACACGTACTGAACAAGACTTTGTGGGTCACATTTGCGCTACAGTTGAAGCCGGCCCCAAGAGGGAATAAATATTTGTAGTTGACCAACATCACATTCGTTTTGTCTAGGGCGCGTTTCAAAGTGATGTGGCTTTGCTTGGGTGCGATATCCAAATCCCCCCTACCCCCCTTTTTTCAAAGGGAGGAATGAAAACGGTTAGCCTATTTGGGCAAAGCGCTGTATTTGTCCCCCCTTTGAAAAAATGGGGTTAGGATATGGTCAACAATAAGTTGTGCATTTGGCCGTCAGGTAACCGTTTAGACCTCATGTCAAATGCCGTCATTCCCGCGAAGGCGGGAATCCAGTGCATGTTGGTTGACCAGGGTACAAAGGCAGTCTGGATTCCCGCCTTCGCGGGAATGACGATGGTGGGGTCTAAACGGTTACCCTTAGGTGGTGTTTTAAAAAAGATGGGGAGGTCTGAACTCATGAAATTTCTTCGGAACACCTTTTGCTTGTTGCTGATTTGGCCGCTGTGTGCTTTTTTGGTTCATGCCGAAAAAGCTGACCACGACAAGCCCATAAACATTGAAGCCGATGCCCTGCGCTACGACGGTGCCCTGCAGCAGAGCGTCTTTACGGGTGCGGTGGTCTTGACCAAGGGCACGATTGTGATGCGTGGCGACAAAATGGAGGTTCGCCAGGACCCGCTCGGCCATCAATATGGCGCTATCACAGCCAGCCCTGGCAAAAAGGCTTTTTTCCGGCAAAAACGCGAGGGTGTGGATGAGTACGTGGAAGGCGAAGCCCAATCCATTGAATACGATGGGCGTGCAGATACCGTCAAATTGACAGTAGGTGCGCAGTTGCGGCGCTATCGCGGTGCTGTCGTGGGCGATGAATTCAGCGCCGCGGTCATTGTCTATAACAACACAACAGACGTATTTACACTGGATGGCTCGCCGGGTTCGACTCGGTCAAAAAGCGGCAGGGTTCGCGCTATGCTGACCCCAAAATCGGTCACTCCACCCGCTCCTGCCGTTGACTTGCAGATCAGCCCACAGTTAGGATATGGTCAATAATAAGTTGTGCATTTGGCTCGTCAGATTTGGGCGCACTGCGTCGTTACAAATCGCTTATGTGGCTGGGCCACACCGCACGATTTGCGCCTAGCATTGCATCCCAACTCTAACGGCCAAATGCACAACTTATTGTTGACCATATCCTTAGCCCCACCACAATAACCATGCCTCTTGTCGTTCCCTCCCGATTGCACGATTGTGTAAGCCGATTGCAGGCGCGGCATTTGCAAAAATTTTATGGCAGCCGCAAAGCCGTGAAGGATGTGTCGCTCACCGTATGCAAGGGTGAAGTGGTGGGTTTGCTTGGCCCCAATGGCGCGGGCAAAACCACGTCGTTTTACATGATTGTGGGCCTGGTGCGTGCCAGTGCGGGGGAAATCAGCATTGATGGTCAGTCCATTGAACACATGCCCATCCACCGACGTGCCCGCCTAGGGTTGAGTTACCTGCCTCAAGAAGCCTCTATTTTTCGCAAACTCAACGTTGCTGACAATGTTCGAGCCGTTCTGGAGCTTCAACACGACGAGCATGGCAACCCCTTGGACGAACCTGAAATTGAAAAGCGTCTGAGCACTTTATTGCAAGATTTGCGAGTCGATCACCTGCGTGAGTCTTCGGCACTGGCGCTCTCAGGCGGTGAACGTCGGCGGGTGGAAATTGCCCGCGCACTGGCCACTGAGCCACGTTTTATTTTGCTCGATGAGCCTTTTGCCGGCATTGACCCCATTGCCGTGATTGAGATTCAGCGCATCATCAGCTTTCTGAAAAGTCGTGGCATTGGGGTACTCATCACCGACCACAATGTGCGTGAAACCCTGGGAATTTGTGACCACGCTTACATCATCAGCGACGGCAGTGTGCTGGCGCAAGGTACTCCCGCCGAGATTGTCAATGACGTGGAAGTGCGTCGGGTCTATCTAGGCGAACACTTCAAAATGTGATGCAACAGGGTCTGTCATTGCGCGTTTCGCAGCATCTGGCGCTCTCCCCCCAGTTGCAGCAATCCATTCGCCTGCTTCAACTCTCCACCTTGGAACTTGAACAAGAAGTAGGGCAAATGCTCGATGACAACCCTTTTCTGGAACGATTACAAAACGATGCAGAACGTGAATTGTTTGGTGTGGCTCAGGCCGATACACCGGTCAGTCAAAGCGACCTTGAATCAGAAACTGCTATTTATTCTATAGTGAACAATGCAAGCCAGTCAAGCGATGGAAGCCAAAATGATGATGAGAATTCATGGGTTGAAGACCCCATGGGATGGGAGGGTGACGGCAGTGTGTCCATGCCGGCAGACGACAGCGAATGGGGCGGCGAAGCGCCGGCTCAAGGTAACAATTTAAGCAGCGACGATGACACCAACGCAACTGAAATTGCACTTAGCCCCATCTCATTGCAAAAATTTTTGCATACTCAAGTTCTTCACTTGCGCTTGAGTAACGAAGACCATGCCGCCCTGTGGTTTTTGATTGAATCGCTCAATGACGATGGCTACCTGGAAGGTGAATTAAGCGAGTTGGCATCCAGCCTTGCCGGCACGGATACGCATCAGACCGAACAATTTTTGCACCACCTCACTGTGGCTTTGCGTCTGTTGCAAAGTCTGGAGCCAGTGGGTGTGGGGGCGCGCAGTCTGGCCGAATGCCTGAGCCTGCAACTCAAAGCCATGGCTTCGAAGGCCAGTTGGAATGACACGGCAGACCTCAAGGTGGTAGATGTTGCTCTGCGCATCTGCGAGCAATCCATGGACTTTTTGGCACGACGTGATATCAGAAACCTGGTGATGTTGTGCCATGCCAAAGATGCTGCTGTGCGTTCAGCCATCGCCCTGATTGGCAGACTTGACCCCAAACCGGGGCGGCGTTTTGTGGATGTGGAGCGCAACACGGTGGTGCCCGATGTGCTGGTGACCCGAACAGGCACAGGCAGTGCCACCAAATTCAAGGTGCAACTCAACCCCGATGTGATGCCTCGGTTGCGTGTGCATGATGTTTATGCCAACGCTCTCAAAGGCTTCAAGGCCGGTGCCAGCAACGAGTCCAATGTGCATGCGCTGCAACAAAGATTGATGGAAGCGCGCTGGTTTATCAAGAACATCCAGCAGCGTTTTGACACCATTTTGCGCGTCAGCAACGCCATTGTGGAGCGACAAAAGGGTTTTTTTATCCATGGCGATTTGGCCATGCGTCCCTTGGTATTGCGTGAAATTGCAGATGAGCTAGGACTGCACGAATCCACCATCAGCCGCGTGACCAGCGCCAAATACATGGCAACGCCCCTAGGTACGTTTGAGTTAAAGTATTTTTTTGGTTCAGGCCTGGCAACGGAGTGCGGTGGCAATGCTTCAAGCACCGCTGTGCGCGTCCTAATCAAACAGTTTATAGAGGCTGAAAACCCGAACAAACCACTCAGTGACAACCAAGTGTCTGCAATGCTGCAAGAACAAGGCATTGAATGCGCCCGTCGTACCGTCGCCAAATACCGTGAAGCCTTGCGCATTGCACCGGCATCGTTAAGAAAGGCGCTGTAGGTGTGTACGATTTAACCTGAGATTCCTCAGTTGAACGCGCCCGGGTGGGCTACTAAGGATATGGTCAACAATAACTTCCACATTTGGCTCGTCCGCTTTGGGCGCACTGCGTCGTTACAAATCGCTAGTGTGGCTCGCCACACGTCGCGCTTTGCGCCTAGCATTGCATCCCAAACCAGACGGCCAAATGCGGAAT
>CAIYWD010000275.1 GCA_903929815.1 uncultured beta proteobacterium | reverse complement strand
AGCTGCATTGTCCCCATAGGGGCGCGTTTTAAAGTGATGTGGTGCAATACAAAAACCAAATCCCCCCTAACCCCCTTTTTTCAAAGGGGAGGACAAATACAGCGCTTTGCCCAAATAGGCTAACCGTTCTCATTCCCCCTTTGAAAAATAGGGGTAGGGGGAATTTGGATGTCGCACCCAAGCCAAGCCACATCACTTTGAAACGCACCCAGCGACATCAAAGCGTGTTTTTTTGCCTGGCATTGTTGTTTGTCGTTGCAATAGCCAAGGCGATTTCAGATGTAACCCTGTTGATGAAACGCTTTACCAGGTTATGACATCGAGATAAAAGTCAAATCATGACCTGTTCACCTTTGGCATTTCATTCCCGATTTGTCCAGCGTATTCACCGCCGCTATGCGTCTGAATTGGCGCTGCTGGGTGCTGGCACACCCACCGTTCAACACCTGCAACCGTGCTACGACCGGCTTGTGCAGCAGGGGCATAACATGGCTGTTGCCTTGCGCATTCTGCGTCAATTGGTGATTGAACGTGTGTTAAGCCTGGACTGCGCACAGCAAATCACACTGGCTGAAGTGACACAGTGCATGACGGATTTGGCCGAATTTGCCCTGAACCATGCACTGACCCAAGCCCTGGCGGAACTCGATGCCCGTCATGGCGCGCCGGTTAAGGCCAATGGCTTGCGCGCCCACTTGTGGATTGTGGGCATGGGCAAGCTCGGCGCTCGTGAACTCAATGTATCCAGCGACATTGACCTGATTTACGTCTATGACGAAGAGGGTGAAACCGCGGGTAATGCCAAAGGGTGTGCGCGTATTTCCAATCACGAATATTTTGGCAAGGCGGTACGCAGCGTTTATGCTTTGGTGGGCGACAACACCGAGCACGGCTTTGTATTTCGGGTGGATTTGGCACTTCGTCCCCACGGTAACTCCGGCCCGCCTGCCTTGTCGCTGGACGCACTTGAAGACTACCTGCATGTCCAAGGGCGCGAATGGGAGCGTTTTGCCTGGCTGAAAAGCCGTGTGGTTGCGCCCACAGCAGATGTGGCAGATCGATCCACATTAGCCCTGCGCCAGGTGGTGATGCCTTTTGTTTACAGACGGTATCTTGACTACAGCGTGTTTGATGCCCTGCGCAGTCTGCATCAGCATGTTCGCAACCATGCCAATCAACGCAGTGCAGGCCGCCCGCAGCGGGCGAACGATGTCAAATTGTCACGCGGTGGCATTCGTGAAATCGAATTTATTGTGCAACTGTTGCAGGTGGTGCGGGGCGGCCAGTTTCCTGAATTGCGTTCACGCCCCACTTTGAGTGCTTTGCCTCGCCTGGTCAAAGCTGGCTTGATGTCCGCAGCTACGGCAGACAGTCTGGCAGATGCCTATACTTTTTTGCGTCAGTTGGAACACCGCATTCAATATCTTGACGACATGCAAACGCATGTGTTGCCCACCAGCGAGGCTGATCTGGCCTGGATCGCTGAAACGATGGGTTTCACCCATTCACAGCAATTGCTCACTCAACTCGAAGCGCATCGGGACAAGGTTGCCCAGGAATTTGACACCCTGCTAGGCGGCACAAAACCTGGCACGGAAGTCACTTTGAATCAGTCTGCAACACTTGATGAACTGTTGCCACTGCTGCCTGCTCTTATGGGTGAAAAACTACAGCACTGGTTGAGCCAACCCAAAGTTCAGGCTTTGCGAGACGAAGCCCTGGTACGACTGTCACACCTGTTGGCGCACAGCTTGCAATGGTTTTTGGAAGACATGACCACCGAAGTCGCCCTCTTGCGATTACTGGACTGGCTTGAATCTTTGCTGCGACGCGAAAGTTATCTGGTGTTGCTGCAAGAGCGCCCCATCGTTCATCAGCGTTTGTTGCGTCTCTTGGGCGCTGCCAAATGGCCGGCGCGCTATTTGCAACTGCACCCAGGGGTGATTGACGAACTCGCAGGTGACGATCTTTTACTGGAACGCTTTGATGCGAACACCTTTGAATCAGAACTGGAACACCGGCGGGTGTCGCTTAAAAGCACCGGCGAAGATGATGACGAGTCTTTGCTCAATTTGTTGCGCCGTGCCCACCATGCCGAAGTATTTCGCACCCTGGCACGCGATGTGGAGGGCCAATTGAGTGTGGAGCAAGTGGCAGATGATTTGAGTGCCTTGGCAGATGCCATTTTGCGTGTCACCACACGCTGGTGCTGGAGTCGTTTGGCCAAAGCGCATGAAGAACAGCCGCATTTATGCATCATTGCCTACGGAAAACTGGGGGGCAAGGAACTAGGCTATGGCAGCGATTTGGACCTGGTTTTTTTATATGACGATGATGATGAACGTGCCCACGAGGCTTATGGCGCTTTGGTGCGCAAACTCATCAACTGGCTGACTGTCAAAACTGGCGAGGGCGATTTGTACGAAATTGACACCGCACTGCGACCCAATGGCAACGCCGGATTGTTGATTACCAGCTTTGCGTCGTATGCCAATTACCAGCAGCAGCGCGGCTCTAACACCGCCTGGACGTGGGAGCATCAAGCCATCACACGGGCACGTTGCGTATTGGGAGACAGCACCCTGCAACAAAGTTTTGAAGCCGTTCGCCACGCGGTCATCACTGCCGCACGCGACCCAGACCTGCTGCGCACCGAAATTGTGGCCATGCGTACACGTCTGGCGCAGGCTCATCCGGTGAAAGGCAATCAATTTGACATCAAATACAGTCCGGGCGGCATGATTGATGCTGAATTTGCAATGCAATTTCTGGTGTTGTCACAAGCCAGTCAATACCCGTCTCTCAGCGCCAACACAGGCAACATTGCCCTGTTGGAGCAAGCCGAGATTTTGGGGTTGCTGCCTGCGGGTATCGGACACCAGGCAGCCAGCGCTTACCGCACCATGCGCCAAATACAACACAAGGCACGTTTGAATGAAGAGCCTGTGCGACTGTCCCCTGATGCGCTGGTCAGTACACGCGAGGCTATTCTTCAACTTTGGAAGACTGTTTTTGCATCCGTGGATATGGTTACCAATAAGTTTTCTACCTAATAATTTCAAAAAACATAGCGCACAACGCAATACCAGAGCGCGTTAGAGCCAAATTTCGTATAATTTTTGACGTAGAAACCTTTCAACAAAAGGTTGTGTGTACAATTATGTTCTCTCAGTCTCGGTTACTTTTTAGTCTAAATTTCAGTATCTACTGTTGTTTAGTCTAGGCATGTGTACATCTGACGTGAGGTAACCGTTTAGACCTCATGTCAAATGCCGTCATTCCCGGGTGCGTTTCAAAGTGATGTGGCTTTGCTTGGGTGCGACATCCAAATCCCCCCTAACCCCCCTTTTTCAAAGGGGGGGACAAATACAGCGCTTT
>CAIYWD010000274.1 GCA_903929815.1 uncultured beta proteobacterium | reverse complement strand
GGAATCAGGCATGGCACTCGTGGAAGCGGCATCTTGCCGCTTTGCCAGCGTCAGCGGCTGGAAGCCGCTGCTACATGACCACCAGCAGTGCCATTGTGCAATCTGAAGAACTTGCTTTTGAAATCAGCGAACCGTGAGTTGTGCATTTGGCTCGTCAGATTTGGGCGCACTGCGTCGCTACAAATCGCTTATGTGGCTGGCCACACCGCACGATTTGCACCCAGCATTGCATCCCAACTCTGAGGGCCAAATTTGAATAAAAGTCCACTCAACAAATTCGATTGCGCCCCGTTCGCTTGGCTTCATAGAGCTGACGGTCAGCAATTGCCAGCAGTTGGTACGGTGTCATTTCAGCCGTCGGAGTGGTTGCGGCAACGCCAATGCTGACAGTCACCACCAGCGCCGCATTGGCCCCCTCGTTGGGGATGCGCAAGGCCTGTACAGCTTGCCTGAGTTCTTCTGCCTTGGCTTGTGCCCCAACCCGATCAGTGCTCGGAAATAAGCACAGGAACTCTTCGCCACCGTAACGTGCAACCAGGTCGTGCGGACGACCCATCAGCGCTTTCAGTGTCGATGCTACGGCCATCAGGCAGGTGTCGCCCGCCTGATGGCCGTAGGTGTCATTCATGCACTTGAAATGGTCAATATCGATCATGGCAAGCGCCAGAGGCGAGCCAGAACGCAGGCAGGCACGCCATGCACTTTCCAGCGCTTCGTCTAATCGCTGCCGGTTGGCAATGCCCGTCAGACCATCGACCAAAGCCATCGACCTCAATTGGTCTGCCATCTGCTTGAGCGCTAGGTGCGTATGTACCCTGGCACGAAGCACTGGCGGATTCACCGGCTTGGAGATGAAATCGACCGCGCCAGTTTCCAGTCCCAGCGCTTCATCTTCCGTGCTGTTTTGTGCAGTGATAAAAATGATGGGAATATCACGGGTCATGGGGCAGTCCAGCAAACGGCGGCACGTTTCGTAGCCGTCCATGTCGGGCATCATCACATCCAGCAGGATCAAATCGGGTGGCGACTCGATCGCCTGCGCCAAACCGGATGCTCCTGATGTCGCAATTTGCAGGTCAAATTCGTCCCCCAGTGCCTTGCACAGCGTCAGAAGATTGGCCGGGGTATCGTCAATGGCGAGAATTTTGGGTAAACGATCATTCATGACGTTTCCCTTCTAAATTCTTAACGGTGTCTATGGTGCGCAGGCGCTCCAGTGCCTGTTGAAACTGAAATTCATCGATCAGCCATTTCACTTCTTCGATGGCCTGCTCCAGTTCGGTACCCGCCACTGCCGTCAGCAGATCGTTGAACCGGACAACGGCGCTGAACTTGTTTTGCGCAAGCAGTGGGCAGAGTTCACGCGTTTTGTCCAGCCTCAACAAGGTCTGCCCGAATTCGGAACCAAAAACGTGAACCCTTTCCCGATTCGCTCTGAACGCCCACTTCTCCACCCATCAAAGTGGCCATGGCATGCACAATCGACAGCCCCAGGCCGGAGCCACCATACTTGCGCGTGGTAGAACTATCGGTTTGAGAAAAGGGTTTGAACAAAAGATGCTGCTTGTCAGCCGGTACGCCGATGCCCGTGTCGGTGACAGCGTATTCAAGCACCGCCGTTGCTCCCTCTTGCATGACCTGACGCGATTCAACACGGATGCTGCCGTGGTGGGTGAATTTGATCGCATTGCTGACCAGGTTGGAAATCATCTGGCGCAAACGGTGCGGATCACCCAGATAACGTTGCCCTGTCGCTGCACAGCAGAGAAATTCAATCTGAAGCCCTTTGCGTTTTGCAGATTCGGCAAACAGCAACTGAACATCCTGCATCACATACCTGCACTCAAACACCGACAAGTCCAGCTTGAAATGACCTGACTCCACTTTGGCAAGGTCCAGGATGTCATTACTCACGGTTCGCTTATTTCAACCCCCAGTTCTTGAGATTGCCGGGTGCGATTCAAAGTGATGTGGGATTCTGGGAGCGAGGGCGTCTCGCCCTCGGGTGTTTCGATGGCAAGATGC
>CAIYWD010000273.1 GCA_903929815.1 uncultured beta proteobacterium | reverse complement strand
CAGATGTCGTCATTCCCGCGAAGGCGGGAATCCAGTGTATTTTGGTCTTCATGGATACACAAAGTCAGTCTGGATTCCCGCCTTCGCGGGAATGACGGTGGCGGGGTCTAAACGGTTACAACAAATTTTTGATTGAAATTTGGATGGTAAAAACAGGTTGTAGGGCTTACTGGTATTGCATAGTATGCTATTTTTTTAGGAGAATTCTGGCATGATTGACAACGACGACATACAAAATAACGATCGCCGACTAGAAGCAAGAAACGCATGGCAATTGTTGCTGCGCCGCAGAGCTGAAGATGCCGACGCACAAATCGATGAGCCGATGGATTTGCTCCAGGGAATGTCTTATGACGACGCACAGTTGCTGTTTCACGAATTGCGCGTCCACCAAATTGAGCTGGAGATGCAAAACGAAGAACTGAGACGTTTGCAGATCGAACTTGAAGTGTCACGCTCACGTTATTTCGACCTGTATGACTTGGCCCCGGTAGGCTATTGCACGGTCAGTGAAAGCGGGCAAATCGAAGAGGCCAACCGGACCATGGCTCATTTGCTGGGAGTGACTTGCAAGTTACTCACGCAACGCCCTTTTACGAGGTTTATTCATCCGTTGCATCAAGACACTTACTACCTGATCAGAAATGAACTTTTAGAGTCAGGTCTTTTGCAGACTTGCGAGATCAAAATGATCAAAGGTGATTCCACTCAGATATGGGTGGGTCTGGTGGCAACCGTTGTGATGGACACAGAGGGGGCCAAGGTCATGCGCCTTGTACTGACTGACGTGACATCGCGCAAATATCTCGATGACGAATTGCTGCAAAAAAACAAGGAGCTTTTGCACGCACAGCAAATGGCCACCAAAGCCAATCAAGCTAAATCCGAATTTTTGGCCAACATGAGCCACGATTTGCGTTCGCCGCTCAATTCCATTTTGGGATTTGCACAACTGCTGGCCTCAGGCACACCCGCGCCCACACCCCGCCAGATGGCCAACCTTGACCACATTTTGAACAGTGGTTGGTATTTGCTGGAACTGATCAACGGCGTTTTGGATTTGGCCTCGATTGAGTCGGGCAAGCTGTCGCTGACAATGGGGCCGGTGCCCCTGCCCGATGTGTTACAGGATTGCCAGACCATGATGGACTTGCAAGCCAAAAACAGCGGTGTTGACATCAGTTTTCCAGAATTTGACGGGCAGTGCCTTGTTCATGCCGATCGCACGCGGTTAAAACAGGTACTGATCAATTTACTGACCAACGCTGTCAAATATAACCGTCCCCAGGGCACGGTTGATGTTACCTTCACCATGCCTACACCCCATCGTGTCCGCATTAACGTACAAGACAGCGGACATGGGTTGTCCCCTGAAAAACTGGCGCAATTATTTCAACCGTTTAACCGTCTGGGACAAGAATGCGGTACACAGGAAGGCACCGGCATCGGTTTGGTGGTGAGTCGGAAGTTGGTGGAAATGATGGGCGGTAGCATGGGTGTACAGAGCACGGCGGGTGTGGGCAGTGTGTTTTGGTTTGAGCTGATGCTGTCAGGTGCATCGGTTCCTGAAACGAATGCGTCTGAGATACCAGAATTGCCAGACCAGCCTGTCGGAGCAGCTTACACCGTGCTCTACATCGAAGACAACCCAGCCAACATGGCACTGGTGGAGCAACTTGTAGAACGTCGCCCGGGCGTGCATTTACTCGGTGCTACCAATGCCACGGTGGGCCTGGCCATGGTGCATCGCCATCAGCCGCAGTTGATTTTGATGGACATCAATCTGCCGGGCATCAACGGTTTTCAGGCCTTGAAAATACTGCGCGATGACCCCGCCACTCAGCACATTCCGGTACTGGCCATCAGCGCCAATGTCATGCCCAACGATATCCAGAAAGGTCTGGATTCAGGCTTTCTTGCGTACCTGACCAAGCCTGTCAAAGTGGCAGAATTCATGGCAGCACTGGATCGTGGGCTGGCATTGACAGCCAAACAATTTTCTGAATCATGCTACGGTGTACGAGGTGAAGACACAGTAGAACAGAATGTGGACAACTGAACACCGAGACGTTGTACCATTTGTACCATCCTAAACCACTGGAGAACACCATGCGTTATACCCAAGTCGTTTCAACCCTGATGGCAATGACCTTGTCGCTTGGGGGATTGTCGTTTGCCCAGGGAGGCGATTATCGTAGTGACCACCGCAATAATCGCAGCGATGACTTCAAACAGGACAGAGGTCAATACAGCGGACATCAGGAACGCCGCAGTCATCGCAGCGATGACTTCAACCAAGACAGAGGTCAATACAGCGGACATCAGGAACGCCGCAATAACGATGGGCGACCTGAGAGGCCTCCTCAGTGGGAAGGCAACTCGGCTCGTAAATTTCATCGTGGTCAGCGTCTTGCGCCCCAGTATCGTCAGAGAGTTTATGTGGTGAATGACTGGCACAGTCACAACCTGCGTTCGCCACCTCGTGGCCACCATTGGGTTCAAATCGGGGGCGACTACGTACTGGTGGCCATTGCCACGGGCGTGATTGTTGAACTCTTGTTGAACCACTGAAGGAGGTAGATAGGCAGGGTGAATTTGTTCTGAAGGCAAGTTGTTAAATTTTCGTCATTCCCGCGAACTCATGGTTCGCTTATTTCAACCACCAGGTCTTGAGATTGCCGGGTGCGATTCAAAGTGATGTGGGATTCTGGGAGCGAGGGCGTCTCGCCCTCGGGTGTTTCGATGGCAAGATGCCTTCGCTCCCAGGTTTTTGGCTCACGTAAATCGCACCCGAGATTGCCGTAAGGT
>CAIYWD010000272.1 GCA_903929815.1 uncultured beta proteobacterium | reverse complement strand
CTTAGTTACTGGTCGTTGTCGTCGCTGTGGTCGAACTTGTCAACCCTGTACCAGGCGTATGGACTTGTGCATGAGTTCGCGTTCCTGTGGCAGAACCTGTACCGCTGTTGACACCTCTGGATTGCGCACCTGCACCTGCACCTGCACCTGCACCTGCACCTGCACCTGCACTGGTGCCTGATTTGCTACCTGCGCCCTGACCATTTCCCTGGCCTTTTGCATAAGCGGTGGATCCGATGGCCAAAGTGGTGACCAATGCCATAAAGATGATGTGTGCTGATTTCATGATAAATTTCCTGTAAAAAGATTAAAAATAACTAACGTCCCCGGCCTGAGCCGCCCCGACCACCACCACTTCTGCCACCACTTCTGCCATTTCCAAAATTGCCATAGCTACCGGCATTTTCTGCATTGCTCGTACCTGTTGCACCGCGTCGGCTTTCATAACCAACACCGTATGGCAAGTGCCGCACTGCATTGCCACTGTCTGCACTTTGTCCCTGACGTGAGGGTTGAACCTCCTGACCCATCTCGATAGGCGTTAAACCAGAGATCGCAACGCTGGGTTTGCGAAGCGACAGATTCAACGGACGAGTGGGCAAGGAAGACTCAACCCCTGACAATGACTCTGCACCCACGCCAAAGGCAGTGGTGAGCAGTAACAACGAGATGATTGAAGTGGTTACTTTCATAATGTTTATCGGATAGGTGTATGGTGCAACGAACAAGTTGCAGCAAGATGTCTGCGTGGCCGCGCTGTGTATCAGTGTGTCGCTGAGGGTATCCCAAACGCCATTGGGTCGCTAAAAAACCTCGGTTGTACAATGAAATCGGAGGCTTGTGTACTATTTTGACCACATCCCTACAGACCCAAATTTGTGGCATTGTCCACTTTCATTTTTTCAGGATACATCGTGAAAACATCATCTACCCGTTGGTACCGATTGGCCGCTGCTCTTTCGCTGTGCTTGCTCGCTGGTACATCTCAAGCCCACACAGGACACGGTACATCTGGTTTATGGGAAGGTCTGGCGCATCCTGGGGGTCTGGATCACCTGCTGGCCATGGTGGCTGTTGGGTTGTGGTCGATTTCCGCGCTGCCTTCCTCCAAGGTTGTGTGGGGGCCTGCCACTTTTATGATGTCGCTGATCGTTGGCGCAGTTTTAGGTGTGATGGGTGTGACCGTACCGTTTCTGGAGCACATGATTTCGCTGAGTGTTGTGATCTTTGGCATCATGCTGGTTTTGGCGCAGCGCAAAATTCCCACTGCCCTGGGTTTGGGTGGAGTGGCACTCGCAGCTTTCTTTCATGGCATAGCGCACGGTGCAGAATCACCCCAAGCTGGTTTTGCCAGTTACGCTGCAGGCTTTCTTTTGACAACGGCTGCGCTTCACTTGGGTGGGGTCATGGCTGGCCTTTATATCCGTGGGTTTGTTCCTGGCAAGGCCCGTGTGGTGCTGGCCGGTTTGGGCGCACTTTGCAGTATCACCGGCATTTATCTTTGGGGTCAAAATTAATGACGCACCTGCATGGCTGTCATGAACACCTCAACATCCCCCCGCATTCTTGTCGTTGATGACGACTGCGATCTTCGCGATCTGCTCAGTACCTATTTGGGTTCCAACGGTTTTTGTGTCGCCAGCGCAAGCGACGGTGTCGCCATGCGTGCAGCACTGGCCCAGGGTACGTTTGATGCCATCGTGCTTGATTTGATGCTACCCGGCGAAGACGGCCTGGCATTGACGCGTGCTGTGCGGGCTACATCGGGAGTGCCTATTTTGATGTTGTCAGCGCGGGGCGAAGAACTCGACCGTGTGATTGGCCTGGAGGTCGGGGCGGATGACTATCTGGCCAAGCCTTTTGGTCCGCGTGAGCTGCTCGCTCGTCTGCGTGCCCTGTTGCGCCGAGGTCATGCACCAGCGCTACAAGCACCTGCCGCTGCCGCCATGCCAAGTTTTGGCCCCTATCAGCTTGACACTTTGAGCCACCGCTTGTTACAAGAAGGGCAAGAAGTGGTATTGACCGGTGGCGAATATGCCCTTTTGGCCGCTTTGGTGGCACACCCCAATCGGGTTCTGTCACGCGATACCCTAGTCGATTTGCTTCGCGGGTACGAGCGGGACCCTTTTGATCGCAGCATCGACAACCGTGTGACACGGCTTCGACGCAAAATTGAAGTCGATCCTGCTGCCCCTGCCTATATTCGCACCATGCGAGGCGAAGGCTATCTGTTCAACCCGCGCGGCAACAAACCTTGAGGCACTACCCCAGTCTGGCACGACAAAACACCGTGCTGCTGGCTGCTGCCTTTGTTGTTGTAGAACTGTTGACCATCAGTCTGTTTACCTTTTTGGTATTGCTGCCTTTAGGACAACGATCTGCAGACGATTTAGCCGGTTTGATGGTTCTGTCAGCACAAACCTGGGCTGAACTACCGCCGCAAACCCGTCCTGCATTTGAAGAGGAGTTGCTTCAAAGTCATGCGTTGGCGCTTCGCTCTGACTTGCCCCCTACAGCAGATGATGAATGGCATCCGCCGTATTTTTACCTTTTGGAAAAGGCTTTGGCCAGACGCTGCGGTCAAAAAAATCACCTGAGTCGTGAGCAACTGAACACCGGCACCTGGTACTGGGCAACTGTGCCTGCGGGCAACAGACAGCTTGCAGTGGGCGTGTCAGAAGCACGCATTCAAAGCCAGCCCGTGATGGCTTTTTTCCTGGCCATGCTGATGGGTTTGCTTGGCGCGTTGGGCGTTGCGGTCGGGCTGGCACGTCGGCTCACAAGACCTTTATCCCAAATGGAAGCTGCAACCTGGCTGATTGGTCAAGGTGGCGCTCCAGCGTTTTTACCCGATCACGGTCCCCGCGAAATGGTGGCTTTGAGCAGGCGCTTTAATGCCATGGCGCAGCAAGTGCAAGACCTTTTGACGACGCGAACCACCTTGCTCGCAGGCATATCGCACGATTTGCGAACGCCGCTTTCGCGAATGCGTCTGGTGCTTGAAATGCTCAAAGACAACCCTACACAAGGTCTGATTGAACGTCTGGAGAATGACATCGACCACATCAACACATTGATTGGCCATGTTCTGGAAGTAGCGCGTGGGCTGGAGCATGAACAGCCTGTTCAAACCAACATGGTCGAATTGATGAACGAACTGGCAACAGATTTTTCTACGCCAACCAGCCCGGTAACCGTGAACTGCCCCCTCGTTCACATCGACGTGGCCCCTACCGCTTTGCATCGCGCTATTGGCAATTTGTTGCAAAATGCAAAGCGTTACGCCCCTAATTTACCCGTCGATCTGGTGGTTGTGATGGAGGCACAGAGGATGCGCATCGGTGTGTTGGATCGTGGCCCGGGCATTGCCCCTGAATACCTTGAAGCCGTGTTTCAACCTTTTCACCGATTGGATGCTTCACGCAACCCTGCCACAGGTGGTGCGGGCTTGGGGCTGTCCATTGTGCGAGAACTGGCGCGCGCCAACGGCTGGCAAGTGACTTTGCAGGCACGCGATGGAGGTGGGTTAGAGGCCTGGATTGTGTTGATCGCTGAGGCGCAATTCCAGACTTCCTGATCGTAACCGTTTAGACCCCTATCGACATCTGGGCCAGGGGTCTAAACGCAATCAAGTCTAATAACTAAAGCCAGTCGCCCACTCGGGCACGTTCAACTGAGGAATCTAGGATCATGAGAATCATTCACACCATTGCCGAGCTGCGCGCCTATCTCACCCCATTCAAACGCAAAGCTTTTGTTCCTACCATGGGTAATTTGCATGAAGGTCATTTGGCGCTGGTCCGCCAGGCCAAACCTTTGAGTGATGTGCTGGTTGTCAGTATTTTTGTCAATCGCCTGCAATTTTTGCCAAACGAAGACTTTGACACCTACCCCAGAACGTTTGATACAGACTGTTTGGCACTAAAGGCAGCGGGCTGCGATGTTGTTTTTGCACCGAGCGAACAAGAGCTGTACCCCACGCCCCAAACCTTCAAAATACACCCACCGGCAGCACTTGCAGATATTCTGGAAGGTCATTTCAGACCTGGATTTTTTGTGGGTGTCAGCACCGTGGTCATGAAGTTGTTTGCCTGCGTATTGCCCCGCGTGGCTGTCTTTGGCCAAAAAGACTATCAACAACTGATGGTTATCAGAGAGATGGTTCAACAATTTGCCCTGCCCATTGACATCATGGGCGGCGCAACCTTGCGTTATGCTGATGGGCTGGCATTGTCATCACGCAACCAATACCTAACACCAGATCAACGCAGCGAGGCAGTGCAATTGTCACTCACACTGAATGTCATGGCTCAGGCACTTCGCATGGGTGCCACCGACGTGTCCGCTTTGGAACATCAAGCCATGACCACCTTGAGTGAGCGTGGTTGGAAGCCTGATTACATGGTGGTTCGCTATCGCTCTGATTTGCAAATACCAGCGCCGGATGCAGTAGCAGCCTTGGCTAAAAAACAGAGTTTGGTCGTTTTGGGAGCTGCAAAACTTGGCCATACCCGACTTATTGATAATGTGGAAGTATGAAACGGGGACTGATCTTGATAAACTGGATTAATTGCTCCACGTCAATATCTCAGATGACGGTGGCGGGGTCTAAACGGTTACTAAAAATCTGACGAGCCAAATGCTGAACTTATGATTGACCATATCATTAATAGAGTGCACTTGATATTTGACCAACTTCAAATACATTTTAAAGGAAAGGCAAGTTTGATGACTAAGGTTTTAATGGTATGCATGGGCAATATTTGTCGATCACCCATGGCGTGTTCGGTGGCACGTCAAATGGCACGTCAGATGCAGCGCAGTGCAGATTTTGAGTTTGATTCTGCTGGAACCCATGCTCACCCAGGCCAGTTGATGGATGTTCGTGCCAGGTCAGTTCTGGTACAGCGCAAATATACGCCCATTAAAACGCGCTCCAGACAGATAAGTTTGCAAGATTTTGAGAACTTTGATCTAATTTTAGCCATGGATGAGGAAAACCTGTCTGCACTTTGGGAGCAATGCCCTGAATCTTGGCGCCACAAACTGCATCTTTTTTTGTCGCGTGCCACTGAAATTCAAACCACCGAGGTTCCAGACCCCTACTATGGTGGCATCTTTGGTTTTGAATATGTTTTGGATTTGTGTGAGGTAGGTGTGTGGAGCTATTTAGGATATGGTCAACAATAACTCACGGTTCGCTTATTTCAACCCCCAGTTCTTGAGATTGCCGGGTGCGATTCAAAGTGATGTGGGATTCTGGGAGCGAGGGCGTCTCGCCCTCGGGTGTTTCGATGGCAAGAT
>CAIYWD010000271.1 GCA_903929815.1 uncultured beta proteobacterium | reverse complement strand
GCATCTTTAACTCTGACGGCCAAATGCACAACTTATTGTTGACCATATCCCAAGCAAGAATACCAGCATGTATCATTTGCAGCTTCTGTCATCTATTTTGCAAAAAATCAGGCAACATTCATTCAAGGCAAAATTGTCACTACTATCGTGCTTGTGACACACAACACTCTGATACTGTACTTTTTTGTCAGATGTTCCCCATGTCACCCCCCACTTCGATCAGCTCATAAATTTTGTTTAGCATGAAACAGTTTAAAGAATCCACGGCGCAAAAAACCGAGCGCCTGCAGTTGCTCAAACAACGTGCGAAAGCAGTGCTTGATCTGGCGGACAAAGGACGTGTAGAGGGTGTTCCTGAAACTTTGCAAGTTCTCAAACTGCTTGAAGACTTGCGCATTTATCAAGTCGAGCTGGAGTTGCAAAATGAAGAACTTCGCATGGCTCAGCAAGATGCAGAGCTGGCTCGCAAGCGCTACCAAAATTTGTTTGAACAAATGCCCATGCCGGCTTTGGTGGTGGACACCAACGGTGTGGTTGATGAATGTAACGATCTGGCCAATGCATGTCTGGGGCCGCAAAGCCGCAATCTCACCCATGATTCGCGTTTGTGGAAAAGGCTCAATCGCAATGACCGCGCTCGCATGCATACAGCGTTGCGTGAGGTGACGCCGGGTCAAACCAAGATCCTCACCAAGGTCATTATTGCTGAAGAAGGTACACAGACACCTGTTTTTGATGTATGCCTGATGGGTTTATCCATTGATTACAAGCTGGATCGCAGAATATTACTCATGCTCGTTGATCAAACCATAGAGGTAGTACACGAACAGGATCAACGTTTTTACTCCTTGCTGCTGGATTCGAGCGACAGCTTTATCTACGCAGCCGACAAACGTGGTCAGGTCTTGCTGGCCAACCAAACTTTTCTGAATTTTTGGGGTTTTCGCCGTGAAGATGTGCTTGGCCAAAAGCGCGAAGACTTTCTGCCTTTGCGTGATGCCATTTTGCATAACGACACAGACCAGCAGGTTTTGAATTCTGGACAAGTGCTAACGCTAGAGGAACAAACACTTGTCGGACAAGGTCGTGGTGCGATGGATTTGTTAACGCGTAAATTTCCCCTGCGTGACAGCACAGGTCAAATTTACGGTGTAGGAGGGATATCGACCGATATCACCATTCTCAAAGACCAACAGCGCCAAGCACTTTTAAGTGAAGCAGTGTTCATGGGTGCGCAAGAGGCCATCATCATCACCAATGCCACCACCCACATCATTCGAGTCAATCCGGCATTTGTCCGCCAAACAGGGTTATCACCCGATACGGTGATAGGTTGCAAGACCAACATCCTCAAATCGGATCGACAAAATCAGGAGTATTACAAGGCGATGTGGCATACCCTCAACACCACAGGGTGCTGGTCTGGCGAGCTTGAGAACAGAAGGTCAGACGGCACAACCTATGTGGTTTGGAGCAACATCAATGCCATGCATGATGCCAGCGGTCGGCTGCTGCATTTCATTGGTATCAGCATGGACATCACCGAACGTAAAAAGGCACAGGCTGCACAAAAGCGTAGCGCTGACCTTTTGCGAGGTGCGATCGACACCATCGACGAAGCCTTCGTGGTTTTTGATGCAGATGATCGCATGGTGTTGTGCAATGACAAATACCGCAGCTTATATGCCACATCAAGCGATCTGATGGTACTGGGTGCGAAGTTTGAAGAGATTATCCGCACGTCTGTGGCAAGGGGGCAATACCGCGATGCCATTGGACGTGAAGAAGACTGGATAGCTGAGCGCCTCGCCGTTCACCGCAATGGTGATACCAGCATGGTGCTGCAGTTGGACAATGGACGGGTATTGCGCGTGATTGAGCGCAAAATGCCTGACGGTCATACGGTGGGTTTTCGTATTGACATCACTGATTTGGTACAAGCCACAGAAGAAGCGCAAGCCGCCAATCTTGCCAAAAGCCGTTTCCTGGCCACCATGAGCCATGAAATTCGCACCCCCATGAACGGCATTTTGGGCATCGCTCAACTCTTGCTGATACCCGGCCTGACGGATAAAGAACGGTGTCACTATGCCCGCACCATCCTGGCATCCGGGCAAACACTATTGACCCTGCTCAACGACATTCTCGATTTGTCCAAGATTGAAGCCGGCAAGTTTCAGTTGGATAGTGTCGTGTTTGAACCAGAGTCAGTACTCCATGAGGTCTGCACGCTCTTTTCTGGTTCATCGCAAGCTAAAAAATTGCAGCTTGATTACCAGTGGCATGGTATGCACGGTCAACGCTTTCAAAGCGATCCCTATCGACTTCGCCAAATGCTGTCCAACCTGCTGGGCAATGCCATCAAATTTACCCGCCAAGGCAGTATCCATCTGGAATGTACCGAGACAGATCGCCATGATGATGTAGTTATGCTTGAATTTTCGGTCACAGACTCAGGCATTGGCATTGCACACAACAAACAGGACTTGCTGTTCAAACCGTTTTCACAGACTGACAATTCAACCACGCGCGAATTTGGTGGATCTGGGCTGGGGCTGTCGATTGTGCGCAACTTGAGCAAAGCCATGGGCGGCACTGTGGGCGTCCACAGCGAACCCCACAAAGGATCGCGGTTCTGGTTTCGTGTGCCTGTCAAATGCGTCCGACCGGATGAAGAATGCCGCCATGTGCCACACATCACATTCTCACAAACCCAAGTGACGGTGGACACCTCGGAACTGCATGGCAGGGTCTTGGTGGCCGAAGACAACCCCGTGAACTGCATGGTGATTGAGTCTCTGCTTGAAAAACTGGGCATGACGGTTACAACAGTGCATGATGGTCAAGAAGCCGTCAATGCCATTACCAGCGGTGGCAGCGATGGGCAACCCGACCTTATCCTGATGGATTTGCAAATGCCTGTGATGGATGGCTACGTCGCAGCACAGCGTATCAGGCAGTGGGAATCTGACCACAACATGGCACGCTTGCCCATTCTTGCCCTGACCGCTGATGCCTTCGACGAAGATCGCAGACGCTGTCTGGCTGTGGGCATGGATGACTTTTTGACCAAACCCATCTCTGTCGATGTTCTGAAGTTGGCACTGGCTCGGTGGCTACAAGGGGATGTATTTCAAACTGATGTGGAAAAACCAATCCTCTCCCAGAGGGATAGCTGACTCAACAGGTATTTTGGGGAGCAACAATAAGGATATGGTCAACAATAAGTTGACCATATCCTTACTTCCACGGCCGGTGATACGCCCCAAGCGTGTGTTGCTGCCCTTCTGCAACTTTGTCCAAGTCATCAAACCAAGTAGGCTGCGGCGAATAACGCATAGGGTCTTGATGGCAACTGTCCAGAGCCTGCCGCCACACGGCGGTCACTTGCGCAACATACGCCGGGCTACGCTGACGACCTTCAATTTTGATAGCGCACACGCCCATTTTCATGAGGTCAGGCAAAAGAGACAGCGTATTCAAACTGGTGGGGTCTTCAATGGCGTAGTAATTTTGTTCACTTGCCACATCAAAACGACCTTTGCACAGGGTGGGATAGCCTGCGTTTTCGCCGTGAGCGTAGCGGTCAATCAGCACACCATTCAATCGGGATTCGCGGCCATGAGGCGTTTCAACCCAGCGCACAGCTTTGGGAGGTGAACAGACACCGTGGGTGTTGGGGGCCTCGCCGGTGACATAAGATGACAGAGCACAGCGGCCTTCAACCATCACGCACAGGCTGCCAAATCCAAACACCTCGATTTCAACAGACGTTTTTTCAAGCACTTGTGCTACTTGCGTGAGCGACAGCACACGCGGCAGCACGGCACGTGCAATGCCAAAGTGCTGGTAGTAAAAATCAAGCGATTCGTAATTGGTAGCCGACCCTTGTACTGACAAATGCAATCGCAATTGCGGATGGTGCTGAACGGCGTAGGCCATCAGGCCGGGGTCTGCCAAAATGATGGCATCTGCCCCACTTTGAGAAGCTTGATCAACCGCGCTGCGCCAAACTTGCGGTGATGCCGCCTTTGGGTAAGTGTTCAGTGTCACAAACACTTTGCAACCCCGATCGTGGGCGTAGCGGATTCCGTTGGCAACGGTCGCTGCATCAAAGTTCAAGCCCGCAAAATTGCGTGCGTTTGTAGCTTCACGAAAGCCAAGATAAACGCAATCTGCACCGTTGTCAACTGCGGCTTTGAGCGCGGGATAACTGCCAGCCGGGCACACAAGTTCCATACGTATGACTCAACTTTTAAGTTTTTAGCAATCGGCTGACTGTGATTTGTACCAAATTGATTTTTATAAATATCATCAGTGCCCCCTTTTTCAAAAAAAAAGGGGGGGGAATAAGAACAGTTAACCATTTGGGCAAAGCGCTGTATTTGTCCCCCCTTTGAAAAAGGGGGGTTAGGGGGGATTTGGTTTTTGTATTGCGCCACATCACTTTGAAACGCACCGCATACCCGTCAAGGCTGAACGTCAGGCGGAGTTTCTACATCAGCATCAGCGTTCTGTGCCTCTGGCACTCGCCTGGCACCGTTAAAGCGTTTGCGCCAATAGGCCATGCTCATGTTGTCAACACGCACGGAGTAACCCGATCTGGGCGAGTGAATGAATTTACCATCCCCCAGGTAGATGCCCACATGGCTGAAGGCGCGGCGCATGGTGTTGTAAAACACAAGATCGCCAGGTTTCAATTCTGTGGGGTCAATATGTTGGGTGACTGCGGCTTGTTGCTCAGCTCTGTGCGGCAATATCAGACCCACTGTTTGCCCATACACAGTTCTGACAAAGCCACTACAGTCAAACCCGGTTTGGGCTGACATGCCGCCGCTGTGGTAACGCACACCCAAAAACCCTATGGCCGTGTCAATCAAGTCAGAGGCAGAATCGCTAAGGGTTTGGCGAGCCTGATTGAGTTGTCCCAGTAATTCGTTCGTGGCAATGAGGTAGGTGACATCGTCAGATGATGGCGCGGGTTCGGCATGAACCCAAGACACCATAACAAAAAGTGAAAGAAGAATAAAAATTCGAAACTTGTTTGGCATGGGCAAAGTGGGTGGATGGCACTTGTCAAAACGAAAGGCGCGCTTGGCAAAAAGACAAGGCGCAAGGGGCAGGTGTCAGGCTAAACGATCAACACGGACACCCATTTATAGGAAGCGCGCCATTGTAATATATTAAAAATAATAGCCGTCTGCGCTGACTAGACGGGGCTAGATGCCATTTTTTTATGTAAACCGATGCGATGCCATGGCCAGCAAACCGTCAAACACCAGGTTGTCAATCAATTCAAATTCCACCGACATACTGGGGGCCATTTTCCAGCCTGCACCACCGGTCATGATGCAGCGAGGTTCACTACCACAGCGCTCTCGCACATGCTGTACCATGCGTTCAACTGCTCCGGCAATGGCGTAAGTGCCACCGCTGGTGAGTGCGTCGCTGGTGTTGGTGGGAAATTCGCACACATTGCCGGTAGGCACATGCAACCCCGCCGTACCAGATTCCAAAGCACGCAGCATGATGCCGTGACCTGGCAAAATCAGCCCACCCAGAAAACGTCCGCTGGCATCGATGGCATCCACGGTCACGGCGGTGCCTACCATCACCACCACCGTAGGCAGAAACTGCCCTGATGCCAAACCATGTTGCCAAGCTCCCATCATGGCCACCCAGCGATCCGCCCCCAAGCGGGCGGGGTAGTCGTAACCGTTGGTCAAGCCGCACTCGGATGAACTGGCCACCACCCATTGGGCAGATACATCCCATAACTCCATTTGTTCTTCAACCCGCCTTCTGACGGCATCACCTGCCACCACACATCCCAACATGCAGGCAGGTACCGGCAGGTTAGCCCAGTTTCCTTCGGAGAGTTTTTCAATGTTTTCAAGAAATTCAGCACCTTGCGCCAGCATCAGCGCATCACGCCGCGGGGCATTGAACAAAGCCCACTTCAAGCGAGTGTTACCAACATCCATCGCTAAAAAAGTCATGGTCGCGTTATCGGTGCATCTGTAGAGACTGATTCATCTCAATTTTGCATTCAAGTTATTGATTTATAACATGAAGAAATTAAAGTCACAAAAAAAAGTTGTCAAGTATTGACTTGACAACTTTTTAGCTTGTGGTTCAAAACTTACGCTGTTTCACCATAGACAGACACTGTAATGTCAACCGACACATCCGTATGCAGGGCAATGCTGACTGTGTTATCACTCACTATTTTGATAGGTCCCTGCGGTAAGCGAACTTGCGCCTTGGTCACGGTAAAACCATTTCTAACCAACTCTTCTGCAATGTCGGCGTTGGTGACAGAGCCAAAAAGGCGACCATCAACACCTGCTTTTTGCGTGAGCTTGCACACAAATCCGGCAAGTTTGTCGCACAGGGTTTGAGCTTGGGCTTTTTTCTCCAAAGACACTTTTTCAAGTTCAGTACGACGAGCTTCAAATTCCTGCTTGGCAGCAGCCGTGGCGCGGCGGGCACGTCCGGTAGGAATCAAAAAATTACGTGCATAACCGTCTTTGACGCGAACAATGTCACCCAGATGACCAAGGTTCAGAACCTTGTCGAGCAGAATAATTTGCATGGCTGTTATTCCTTAAATTTTGTGCTGATCGCTATAGGGCAACATGGCCAGAAAGCGGGCTCGCTTAATAGCGGTATTGAGCTGGCGCTGAAAAATGGCGCGTGTGCCTGTTAGACGGGCAGGAATGATTTTGCCGTTTTCAGCAATGAAATCACGCAGGGTGTCAATGTCTTTGTAATCAATCTCTTCAACTCCGGTAACGGTAAAGCGACAAAAGCGCTTGCGTTTGAAAAGTAAATTTTGTGCGGGGCGCTTGGGGCGCTTATCTTTGTTATTGAAACGTTTTGGTCCGGCCACGATGGACTCCTTCTTTATAAATAATATTCTAATGTTCTGGAAAACTAATAAATTCCTGGATGTGATACACAAGCTGCCTGTTGCCTTTTGGAGAGGCCACAAAACCCTGGAACTGCCAGCAACTGCCCAAATGTTGGGCGGCCAATCTCTCGGCCACGACACCAAAGCTCACTGCTTTCACGATCACCTTCACTTGCCTTGACTGACCCGCTTCAGAGACAGTGGATTCATGTTCCAAACGACAACTCAAGGCAGGAACACCCGAGGGGGTATAACGCAGTGCGTCAGATTCGATCAAACTTGCCGTCAGACTCAATTGATTGGCACTATGAACACTCACAGGGTGAGCATCTTGTACTACCACAAATTTACACCTGATGCTCAACAGGTTGAGACCTGCGAACGTCTTCACGTTCCACCGTTTTCATCATGGACGATGGACCGGTTTCTGCCTTCTTTTTAGATACAGTGAGATGTCTCAATACAGCATCATTGAACTTGAATGCGTGTTCAAGCTCGGCCATGACAGTCTGGTTGGCTTCAATATTGATGCATAAATAATGGGCTTTGGACAAACGGTTGATCAAATAAACCAGTTGACGGCGGCCCCAGTCTTCAACACGATGAACATGGCCGCCACCCGCCACAATCATGCCCTTGTAACGCTCCAGCATGGCGGGAACTTGTTCGCTCTGATCCGGATGGATCATGAGGATAATTTCATAATGACGCATCAATACTCCTTTTGGATTAACCTCCATGTGAGGCGATAAATCCACCCCCAGCGTCTCATTGAGAGGGGTGGAAAGGTAAGCCTTCGATTGTAGGCTACAGCACTCCATTTAACTTGGGGGAGCGGGGGTGCGATCTGGCATTGCATCCCACCTTTGACGGCCGAATGCACCACTTATTGTTAACCCTATCCCTACAGATGAACTGTGCTGCACAGATTGATTTTTTTTCAACATCATATACTTGTATCAATCATTAAACTGAATCAGTCACCATGAATTCGCTTGACTTGACCCTGTTGTATTTGTTGGCCGCAGTGATGGGCGTGGTCGCTTGTCGCAGTTTGAAATTGCCACCCATGCTGGGCTATTTGGCCGTGGGCGTGGTCATTGGTCCCAATGCACTGGCCTTGGCCAAAAACGCTGACGGTGTGCGTCATTTAGGTGAATTTGGTGTGGTGTTTTTGATGTTTGTGATTGGGCTTGAATTTAATTTGTCCAAATTGCGCAGCATGCGTCAGCATGTTTTTGGCCTGGGGCTTTTTCAGGTGATGGTGACCATGCTGGTGACAACTTCTGCCAGTATGGCACTGGCTACGCTGGCCCCTCATTACTGGGGAATGGACTGGAAAACTGCGCTGGCGCTATCGAGTGCCATGACCATGAGCAGTACAGCCATTGTCATCAAGCTGATGAACGAGCGCCTGGAAATGGACACCGAACACGGCAGGCGGGTTCTTGGTGTGTTGCTGTTTCAGGATTTGGCTGTGGTGCCCTTGCTGGTCTTGATTCCCGCGCTCAGTGCTTCCCCTGAAAAATTGCTTGAAACCCTGTTGTGGGCTGCACTCAAGGCCAGTGCATTGATCACAGTCTTACTGGTGGGCGGGCCTGCCGTGATGCGTTGGTGGCTCACGCAAGTCGCTCGGCGAAAAAGTGAAGAACTGTTTGTTCTCAATCTGTTGCTGGTCACGCTGGGGTTGGCCTGGTTGACCGAAATGGCTGGATTAAGTCTGGCGCTTGGTTCTTTTATTGCGGGTATGCTGATTTCAGAAACTCAGTTCAAACATCAGGTGGAAACTGACATTCGCCCTTTTCACGATGTGTTGCTGGGGCTATTTTTTATCAGCATTGGCATGATGCTGGATTGGCGATTGGTGCTTGATCGCTGGCCAATGGTGTTGTTATTGCTCACGCTCCCTGTGCTTTACAAAACTGTGGTTATTACACTGCTCACGCTGCTTTTCAGGGCATCGCTTGGTATTTCCATGCGAACAGGTCTTTACCTGGCACAAGCGGGTGAGTTTGGTTTTGTGTTGCTGGCATTGGCACAAACTTACCACCTTGTACCGCCTGAACTGCTCAATCCCATTCTGGCTGCGATGGTGCTCTCCATGCTGGCAACGCCGTTCATTGTGATGCACAGCACTGGTATTGTGATGAAACTGGTGTCAAGCGAGTGGCTGATGGAATCGGTTCAGATGACCAGCATTGCGCGCAAGTCCATCAAAATCAACAAGCATGTGATCATCTGTGGTTATGGGCGCTGTGGTCAAAATTTGGCGCGTATGCTCGACAAAGAACACATTGCGTACATGGCGCTTGATCTTGACCCTGACCGCGTGCGCCAAGCTGCAGCAGCCGGAGATTCCGTAGTGTTTGGCGATGCCGCACGCCTGCAAGCCTTGATGGCTGCCGGCTTGGCGCGTGCCAGTACGGTAGTCATTACTTACCTCAATACTTCCAGTGCCATCAAGGTATTGGCACACATTCAGGCACATGCGCCCCACGTGCCGGTGGTGGTGCGAACCCAGGACGACCATGACCTTGAACTGCTCCAGCGTGCAGGGGCGACCGAAGTTGTACCTGAAGCCATTGAAGGCTCTTTGATGTTGGCCAGCCATGCGTTGGCGCTGGTGGGCGTTCCCATGCGGCGCGTGATTCGGATGGTCCAAGAGCAGCGTGATGCGCGTTACACCTTGCTGCGCGGTTTTTTTCGTGGTGCGGACGACGGATCAGCCGATGAACTCCAACAAGAGCGTCTTTGCTCTACTCGTTTGGCTTTGGGTGCCAGGTGTCTGGGTCGCCATGTGGGTGACATGGGGTTTGCGTCGCTTGGCGTTCAACTGGTGAGCCTGCGACGCAAAACCGGTCAAGTGGTGGCATTGACGGACGATCTGGCGCTGCAAGAAGGCGACGTTCTGGTGTTATCGGGCAAAGCGGATGTACTCGAACTTGCACTGCGCAAACTCTGACCGTCGATCTGTTTTTGGGGTACTCAGGATAGGGCGCAATAAGGATATGTTAACAACAAAAAACGGCTATAACCCGCGCTGGTATTGCATAGTTCGCTATGTTTTTTGAAATTATGAGGCCGTAAATTTATTGTGAATCACTGATGCGCTGTCAGGTAACAGGTAATGTTGAGAAAAATGGAGTAACTCAGGCGGCAAGTCTGCCATCAACACCAGTCTTTCACCACTGATGGGGTGATTAAACTGTAACTGCCAGGCGTGCAAAAACATGCGTTTGAGGCTGGTGCTGGCGTGGGCTAGGGCCTTGTTCAGTTCAAAGTTGCCATATTTATCATCGCCAAGAATGGGGTAACCCTCGCTGGCCAGATGGACACGAATCTGGTGTGTGCGACCCGTTTTAAGGGTGACTTCGAGCAATGAAACGTCTTTGGAAGATGCTCTTACTTTGACGAGCGTGACCGATGCCATGCCGTTGGGGTCGTCACGTGCGACCACCCGAACGCGGCGCTCGCCCGTCTGAGCTTCGTTTTCGCCCAGCACATACTTGTGCAGTGGTTTATCCAGCACCTTGAGTTTGGCTGGCCATTGGCCGGCTACCATAACCAGGTAGGTCTTGTGGGTCTGACGCTCACGAAACTGATGTTGCAGATGGGTCAACGCACTTCTTTTTTTGGCGATGAGCAACAACCCACTGGTGTCGCGATCCAGCCGATGCACCAGTTCCAAAAACTTAGCCGTTGGGCGCGCCATGCGCAATTGTTCAATGACCCCAAAACTGACCCCAGAGCCGCCATGCACAGCCACGGTCGCGGGCTTGTCAATGACCAGCAGACCATCATCTTCAAACACAACGACAAAATCACGCGCCGGCACATGGCGCATCGTTGGGGGTGCGAGCGCTTGTTCAGGCACACGCACCGGCGGTAAGCGCAGCAGGTCGCCTGGTGCAAGACGGGTGTCGGCAGCAATGCGGCCTTTGTTGATACGAACCTCGCCGCTGCGAATCATTCGGTAAATATGGGTTTTGGGAACACCCTTGAAGTGACGCATTAAAAAATTATCAACGCGCTGGCCCGCACTATTGTCATCAATGCAAACGGTTGTCACGGAAGGGACAGTTGGGGCAATTTTGCGCCCTATAATGGGTTTCACTGGTGATGCGTGATATAAGTTGTTGATTTAAATGAATGTCAATGACTAATTCTTGTGAAGTTTAGTTCATAAGCCTGTTGCCTCACCAAAAAAAGTCGGTACCGCCTGACATCACGTCCAAAAATAGTTGCCCAGCACCAACCTGGTGTCAACCATCATGGGCAAGTGGAATGGTCAAGACGATGCCTTGAAATCCTGATACGGACAATACCCAAAATTCATGGCACAGTGTGCTGTGAATGGAATAAAGCGAAGTTGATGTTTGTGTTGATGACCTTTATGCTACAGACTGCAGCGCGCAAACGTGCTGTGTTTTGGCAGACATCGGTCCATCATGCCCGTCCTGCGGGCATCCATAGCTGTTTTATCAATAGCAAATCCATCCGCAAACCCTGCCGCCTACCTCCACGCGCCTCCCCACGAACTCATGGTGTGGGTTAGCGTTTTGCTGTTTCTTCCTCGTTTCAAAGTATTCGTCGGTGTACCCATAGCTCATGAAGGATATGGTCAGCAATAATTTTTGCATTGAACCGTCAAAGCAGGGATGCAGTGCCGAGCGCAAAGTGCGCAGTGCGCCTAAATTTGTCGAGCTGAAAGCAAAAGTTATTGCTGACCATATCCTGGAGCGGTTTGTTGTTATTTATTGAAGGATGCTACCTATGAAACGGATGCTGATTAACGCTACACAGGCTGAAGAACGTCGCCTGGCTGTGGTCGATGGGCAAAAATTGCTCGACTATGAAATTGAAATTGAAGGACGCGAACAGCGCAAAGGCAATATTTACAAGGCGGTGGTGACGCGAATCGAGCCTTCGCTGGAGGCTTGTTTTGTAGATTATGGTGAAGACCGTCACGGCTTTCTGCCGTTCAAGGAAATATCGAAACAATATTTTCAGCAGGGTATTCCCGTGAGCCAGGCGCGTATTCAGGATGTCATCAAAGAAGGTCAGGAACTATTGGTGCAGGTCGATAAAGAAGAGCGCGGCAACAAAGGCGCAGCACTGACCACCTTTGTGTCACTCGCGGGTCGTTATGTGGTGCTCATGCCCAATAACCCACGCGGCGGCGGTGTTTCACGACGCATTGAAGGTGAAGACCGCGCTGATCTGAAAGAAGCACTTGATCAATTGGAATATCCCATCGGCATGAGCATCATTGCACGCACTGCCGGCATTGGCCGCAATGCACCAGAGCTTCAATGGGACTTGAACTACCTGCTCAAACTATGGGCAGCCATTGATAGTGCAGCCCAGGGTGCCAAGGGTGCTTTTCTGATTTATCAAGAATCCAGCTTAGTCATTCGTGCCATACGGGATTATTTCAGCACGGACATTGGCGACATCCTGATTGATACCGATGACGTGTATGAACAAGCTCGCCAGTTTATGGCACACGTTATGCCGGAACATACCGAATGCGTCAAACGCTACCGGGATGATGCACCGCTGTTTAGCCGTTTTCAAATTGAACATCAAATTGAAACCGCTTACGCCCGCACAGTCACCTTACCTGGTGGCGGGGCTATTGTGATTGACCACACCGAAGCGCTGGTGTCTGTCGATGTGAACTCGGCGCGTGCCATCAAAGGCAGCGATATTGAAGAAACCGCCACGCGCACCAATTTGGAAGCTGCTGAAGAAGTGGCACGCCAGGCGCGCCTGCGCGACTTAGGTGGGTTGATTGTGATTGACTTCATTGACATGGAAGAAAGCCGTAACCGCCGTGAGGTTGAAACGCGACTGCGTGATGCTTTGCGCCAGGACCGTGCCAGAGTGCAGTTTGGCACCATCAGCCGGTTTGGTCTGATGGAAATGAGCCGCCAGCGTTTGCGCCCTGCCCTCAGTGAAGGTGCATCCATTCCGTGTCCGCGATGTGGTGGATCGGGTCATGTTCGAGACACCGAATCGAGTGCTTTGCAAATTTTGCGCATCATTCAAGAAGAGTCACACAAAGACAATACTGCTTCTATTTTGTGCCAGGTTCCCGTTGAGGTCGCTTCGTTTTTGTTGAATGAAAAACGAACCGAAATTGCCAAAATTGAACTCAAGCAACGCATCAATGTGCTCATGGTGCCCAATAAATCGCTCGAAACACCCAACTATCGTCTGGAACGTTTGAAACACGATGACCCACGTCTGGACAACATTGAAGCCAGCTACAAACTGGCCGATGAACCCGAAGAATCCATCACGGTGACAAGGCGCTCACAAGAGCCGACCAACAAGCAAGTCCCATTGATCAAAGGCGTTTTGCCGGACGCGCCACTTCCACAGACACCGCAGTCACCACCCAAAGCAGTACAGCCCAGCGGTGCAGCGCCCAAAGCATCCAAAGCCAGACAGCCTGTTGGTACAGTGCCTGCAACTGTGCCTATGCCTATGCCTATGCCTATGGTTGTTGAAAAAGGTTTATTGGGCTGGTTCAAAAACCTGTTTGGTGCAGCCCCCATGATCACCGAGGCCACGCCAACACCTGCACCTGCACCTGCACCCTCGCAGCCGACAGTCACACGTCCCCCACGTGAAGCACGTCCCGTCCGTGACGGTGGCCGTCGAGGCGAGCGCACACCAGGGCGGGACACACGCCACGAAAACAGTGCAGAGGGACGGACAGAATCTCGTCCCCCTCGGACAGATCGCAATAACCGTCCAGAGCGTGGCGAACGTCCTGAACGCGGTTCATCTGATCGAACAGACAGCTCAGGCAATACCAATGCTGCACCCATGCGCAACGAAACCGTCGCATCAGACCAGACCGCTGAAACACAGCGCAACCCACGCGGCCAGCAGCGTCGCCCCTCTCGTGGGTCGCGCACAGAGACCGATGCTCCTCTTATCGTTGATCCCATTTCAGTCAATGCCACGGCCGTGACGGATGACAATACGACCGAACAATCAGCCCCCAAAGCCAAGCGTTCGCGCGATCAGTATGGGCGCGAACGCAAACCACGCGGTGAACGTGTTGAACGCAGTAGCTCTGACAGTGCGGTCATCGCTGATGTGCTCACCATAGCCCAGACGGCAAGCCCGCCAAGTGCGAATGAAGAGGATTCTCCACGCAAGTCTTATTTCATCTCGCCTGACAACGCGGTGACCAACGTGACCGTTCCAGTCGATCCCTTACCGTCTGCGCCGTCTGCGATGGACACCGCCATGCCCACAGTGCAGCCCTACAACTTGCCACTGGAAGCATTGGCACAGGTAGTGAAGCCATCGGGTCTGATTTGGGTGCGATCTGATGCAGAAAAGGTGGCAGCAGCGCAAGCGGCAATCGCTACAGAACCAAAGCCTGTGCATGTTCCAAGAGACAGAACACCAGCTTTAAGACAAGACGATCGCCCACTGGTATTGGTAGAAACCAAACGCGATCTGCGCACTGCAACTTTGCCTTTTGAAGAGAGCGCCCCCCCAACGCCAGAACACCAGACAACAGTTTGACGTGATCTGTCCCTGGCAAAAAGTGGTGAAGCCAGTATTGGCTGCACCACTTTTTTTATGGGGGTTTTCAGGAAATGTCACTACGCCAGACTTTCCCGAAATGGCAATGAAACGTGGCTGAAATTTGAATAGGCTAACCGTTCTCATTCCCCCCTTTGAAAAAGGGGGGTTAGTAGCAATGGCACTAAATTAAGCATTAGTTCTATAAAAACAATAGAGTGGCCTTATTCCAGTTTTTCCCGTTACGTTGCAGCAGGCATTTACCCGTCCGATTGGGGTCAGACCAATATCAGTATCGAGGGTATCGGTCATGAGTAAACCGCACCATCTTGTAGGTCGGGTGTAACCCGACAGATACCTGATATTCCAGCGCATGAAGATGTCGGGTTACGCGCTACGCGCTACCCCGACCTACACGGGTTGCTAACCTATTGTTTTTATAGAACTAATGCTTAAGGTAGTGCCATTGGGGGTTAGGGGGGATTTGGAT
>CAIYWD010000270.1 GCA_903929815.1 uncultured beta proteobacterium | reverse complement strand
CATCGCTTGGATGATCGCTGCAACAGCCTGCAATTGACACCACAGGGCAACGGTTTCCTGTCTCTTTTTTTTAAGCATAAAAAACGCCTCAAGCCCTTAGGATATGGTCAACAATAAGTTGTGCATTTTGCTCGTCAGATTTAGGCGCACTGCGTCGTTACAAATCGCTTTGTGGCTGGGCCACACCGCACGATTTACGCCTAACATTGCATCTTTAACTCAGACGGCCAAATGCACAACTTATTACTGACCATATCCTAACCCCCCTTTTTCAAAAAAGGGGGGGGGACAAATACAGCGCTTTGCCCAAATAGGTTAACCGTTCTCATTCCCCCCTTTGCAAAAGGGGGGTTAGGGGGGATTTGGATGTCGCACCCAAGCAAAGTCACATCACTTTGAAACGCACCCGACCATATCCTTATTCCACGGGCGTGAGTCGCTATTAAAAGCATATCTAAATCAGTTGGATTCAGCGCCTTCGTTCTGGCTGTCTTCGTTGGCAAGTGCCAATTCTGCGGCCTCCGCTTCGGCAATGGCGCGGCGTTCTGTTTCATCCATGCTCTCTCGAATTTTGCGTGCTTCGTGGTAAGCCAGGCCAGTGCCTGCGGGAATCAGTCGACCAACGATGACGTTTTCTTTCAGGCCACGCAGACCATCGCGCTTACCCATGATGGACGCTTCGGTTAGCACGCGCGTTGTTTCCTGGAAAGATGCAGCACTGATGAAACTGTCCGTAGATAACGATGCTTTTGTGATACCTAACAAGATGTTAGTGAAGGTAGCTGGAATTTTTCCATCAGCGCGCAGTGCATCGTTGGTATTGAGCATTTCGGAGCGTTCGATTTGTTCACCCACGATGTAATTTGAATCACCCGCGTTTTCAACCACGACACGGCGTAGCATTTGACGAACAATCACTTCAATGTGCTTGTCGTTGATTTTGACCCCTTGCAAGCGATAGACATCCTGAACTTCATCGACGATGTAGCGCGCCAGTTCTTCAGCACCGAGCAAACGCAAGATGTCCTGGGGATCAGCCGGGCCATCGACCACAGACTCGCCCTTATTGACAATTTGACCTTCGTGAACCAGAATGTTCTTTTCCTTAGGCACCAAAATGTCCCAGACCTTGCCTTCGGGATCGGTAATTTGCAGGCGCAGTTTGCCTTTGGTTTCCTTGCCAAAAGAGATGGTGCCGGTCATTTCGGCCAGAACACCTTTGTCTTTGGGTGAACGAGCTTCAAACAACTCGGCCACACGCGGCAGACCACCAGTGATGTCGCGGGTTTTTTGGCCTTCCACGGGGATGCGTGCGAGTACCTCGCCGGGTGCTACATCCTGACCATCGCGCACTTGTACCAAAGCACCTATTGGAAAGCCAATCGTGACAGAATGATCCGTGCCTGGAATTTTGACTTCGTTGCCGGCGGCATCAATCAGTTTGACCTGGGGTCTGACCACTTTGGCTGACCCGCGGCGTTTGGAGTCAATGACCACCAAATTGGATAGGCCGGTGACATTGTCAACTTCTCTGGCTACTGTCAAACCTTCGATAACGTTTTCAAAGCGTGCCTGACCGGCATACTCTGTGATGATGGGGCGTGTGAGCGGATCCCAATTGGCCAAAAGCGTACCCGCCTTCACCACCTGATCTACTTTTATAGTCAAAATAGCACCGTAAGGAACTTTGTGCCGTTCACGTTCACGGCCATGTTCGTCGTGAATAACAATCTCACCCGAACGGGAAATCACGACCAGTTCGCCTTTGCCGTTGGTGACATACCGCATGGTGGTATTAAAACCAATGCTGCCGCCGGATTTGGCGTCAACGCTGGAGGCAACCGCTGCACGAGACGCAGCACCACCAATGTGGAAGGTTCGCATGGTTAATTGGGTACCAGGCTCACCAATAGACTGTGCTGCAATCACGCCGACAGCTTCACCGCCATTCACCAACCCGCCACGGCCCAAATCACGACCGTAGCACTTGGCACAGATACCAAATCGTGTTTCACAGGTAAGTGCGGTGCGCACTTTGACCTCATCAACACCTGCTATCTCCAATTCGTCAATCATGTCTTCGTCAAGCATGGTGCCTGCGTCTGCGAGCACCGTTTGGTCTTGTGGATGCAAAATATCGTCTGCTGCGGTGCGACCTAAAATTCGGTCACGCAGCGACTCAATCACTTCACCCCCTTCAACAATGGCACGCATCAAATAGCCCGCGTGGGTGTCGCAGTCTTGTTCAGTCACCACCAAATCTTGCGTCACATCCACCAAACGCCGTGTCAGGTAGCCTGAATTGGCGGTTTTTAAAGCGGTATCGGCCAAGCCTTTGCGTGCGCCGTGGGTGGAAATAAAGTATTCCAGCACGTTCAGACCTTCACGGAAATTGGCGGTAATGGGAGTTTCAATGATAGAACCATCGGGCTTGGCCATCAACCCCCGCATACCTGCGACCTGACGAATTTGCGCAGCAGAACCACGCGCACCCGAGTCAGCCATCATGTAAATGGAATTAAAAGACTCTTGTGGCACTTGTTTGCCATGGCGATCCGTGACAATTTCTTTGGACAACTGCCCCATCATCACTTTGGATACTTCGTCTCCCGCCTTGCCCCAAATATCAACGACTTTGTTGTAACGTTCACCCGCGGTGACCAAGCCCGATGTGTATTGCTGGGCAATTTCCTTGACGGCTAACTCAGCGCGTTCGATGATGCCCGGCTTTTCAGTGGGCACAAGCATGTCTTCAATCGAAATGGAAATGCCTGCTCGCGTGGCCAACCGAAAACCATACTGCAATAATTTGTCGGCAAAAACGACTGTTTCTTTCAAGCCGCATTTACGGAAAGATGCATTAATCAGCCTCGAAATTTCTTTCTTTTTCAACGCCTTGTTGATGTATGAAAAGGGCAGTCCTTTGGGCAAAATCTCCGACAACAGGGCACGTCCGGCCGTTGTTTCCCAGAGTTTGGTGGAGGCAACAAGTTCGCCTGTTTCTTTATTCTTGGTGTATTCTGTCAGACGCACACGGATGCAAGCGCTGGTTTCAACCTCATCGGCATCAAAAGCGCGCTGAACTTCGCCCACATCAGCAAAGACCAAACCTTCACCTTTGGCGTTGATACGGTCGCGGGTGGTGTAGTACAAGCCCAAAACCACGTCTTGCGATGGAACGATGGAGGGTTCGCCATTCGATGGAAAGAGAACGTTGTTGGAGGCCAGCATCAACGTGCGAGCTTCCATTTGAGCTTCGACAGACAACGGTATATGAACCGCCATCTGGTCACCGTCAAAGTCGGCGTTAAAAGCCGAGCACACCAACGGATGAAGTTGAATGGCCTTGCCTTCTATCAAAATAGGCTCGAAGGCCTGAATGCCCAGACGGTGCAGGGTGGGCGCACGGTTGAGCATGATGGGATGCTCTGTAATCACTTCTTCCAGAATATCCCAGACCACGGGTGTTCCGGCCTCTACTTCTTTTTTGGCCAGTTTGATGGTGGCAGCAATGCCCATCGTTTCAAGTTTGGCATAAATGAAAGGTTTGAACAGTTCCAAAGCCATAAGTTTGGGCAGACCGCACTGGTGCAGCTTGAGCGTAGGTCCCACGGTAATGACCGAGCGACCCGAGTAATCCACCCGTTTGCCTAACAAATTCTGACGGAATCGTCCGCCTTTGCCCTTGATCATGTCGGCGAGTGACTTGAGCGCACGTTTGTTGGCACCCGTCATGGCCTTGCCGCGACGACCGTTGTCCAACAGGCTATCGACAGCTTCTTGCAACATGCGCTTTTCATTGCGCGCAATAATTTCAGGCGCTTTCAGTTCTAGCAGACGACGCAAACGACTGTTGCGGTTAATGACGCGACGGTACAAGTCATTCAAATCCGACGTGGCAAAGCGACCGCCATCAAGCGGCACCAGCGGGCGCAAATCAGGAGGCAACACAGGTAAAACATCCAACACCATCCATTCGGGTTTGATGCCTGATTTTTTGAAGGCTTCCAGCAATTTCAATCGTTTGGTGTTTTTCTTGATCTTGAGTTCAGAGCCACTGGGGTCGTTGTGCAATTTTTCAATGGCATCGTCAATATCGAGGTTTTGCAGCAATTCCTTGACACCTTCTGCACCCATTCTGGCTTGAAATTCATCACCATACTCTTTGGACTTGGCATCAAACTCGTCTTCTGACATGATGCTGTATTTTTTCAGCGTGGTCATGCCGGGATCAGTGACCACATAGGCCTCAAAATACAAAACACGTTCAATGTCACGCAGTGTCATGTCCAGCACCATACCCAAACGGCTGGGTAAGGACTTGAGAAACCAGATATGGGCACAGGGGGCGGCCAAGTCGATGTGACCCATGCGTTCACGACGCACCTTGGTTTGGGTCACTTCAACGCCGCATTTTTCACAAATAACGCCTCGGTGTTTCAGACGTTTGTACTTGCCACACAGGCATTCGTAGTCTTTGATAGGGCCAAAAATCTTGGCACAAAACAAACCGTCACGTTCGGGTTTGAAGGTGCGGTAGTTGATGGTTTCCGGTTTTTTAACTTCGCCAAATGACCACGAACGAATGGTCTCAGGCGAAGCCATGCCAATGCGAATGGCTTCAAAATTTTCGTCAGGAGTAAATTGCTTGAACAGGTCGAGTAACGATTTCATACGAATTCCTCAATAATGGATAGGCAAAGGGGCAAAGGGGCAAAAGCTCATCAAGAGCGTTCCAGCTCAATATCCAGACCTAGCGATCGGATTTCCTTAACCAACACGTTAAACGACTCCGGCATGCCTGCGTCAATGGAATGTTCGCCCTTGACGATGCTTTCATAGACCTTGGTACGACCCTGCACGTCGTCTGATTTGACGGTGAGCATTTCCTGCAGTGTGTAGGCTGCACCGTAGGCTTCAAGCGCCCATACTTCCATTTCACCAAAACGCTGACCGCCAAATTGCGCCTTGCCACCTAATGGCTGTTGTGTGACCAGACTGTAGGGGCCTGTGGAACGGGCATGCATCTTGTCATCAACCAAATGGTGCAGTTTGAGGTAGTGCATGTAGCCAATCGTGACAGGGCGTTCAAAACGGTCACCGGTTCGTCCGTCATACAACCAGGCTTGCGTGCGGGTGTCTGTCAATCCTTTGGCGCGAGCCACATCAGCGGGGTAAGCCAATTTCAGCATGGCACGGATTTCAGCCTCGCCTGCACCGTCAAATACAGGACTGGCAAACGGCATACCAGAGGTCAGATTGGATGCCATCTCCAGCACTTGGGAATCATCTAGTTGGCTCAAATCTTCTTTGCGCCCGGCGCAGTTATAAATGCTTTCAAGGAACAAGCGCAACTCTGCCACCCGACATTGGGCTTGGAGCATATCCCCAATGCGTTGACCAATACCCTTGCCAGCCCAACCCAAGTGAACCTCAAGCACCTGACCTACGTTCATCCGCGAAGGCACACCCAAGGGATTAAGCACAATATCGCACGGTGTGCCGTCTGCCATGTAGGGCATGTCTTCAACAGGAACAATTTTGGAGACCACGCCTTTGTTACCGTGACGGCCTGCCATTTTGTCGCCAGGTTGCAAATGGCGCTTAACGGCCACATACACCTTGACCATTTTGAGAACGCCTGCTGGCAAATCGTCACCTTGCGTGAGCTTTTTACGTTTTTCTTCAAAGGCCAAGTCAAAACGATGGCGCGTTTGTTCCAGCGAATTTTTGATACTTTCCAATTGCGCTGACACATCATCATCGGCAGGGCGTATGTCAAACCAGTGAAAGTGTTCGACTGAGGACAGGTAAGCCTTGTCAATCTTGCTGCCTTTGGATAGCTTTTGAGGCCCCCCGTTGACTGCTTTGCCCAACAACAATTTCTCTATCCGGTCAAAAGCGTCGGCTTCCACAATCCGCAATTGATCGTTCAAATCCAGGCGGAATCGTTTGAGTTCATCGTCAATGATCTGCTGCGCACGGCTGTCACGGGTAATGCCCTCACGGGTAAATACCTGCACATCAATCACCACACCCTGTGAACCTTGCTCCACGCGCAACGAGGTGTCTTTGACATCGCTGGCTTTTTCTCCAAAAATGGCGCGCAACAGTTTTTCTTCAGGGGTAAGGGTGGATTCACCCTTAGGGGTCACTTTGCCCACCAAAGTGTCACCGGGTTGAACCTCAGCACCCACAAAAATAATGCCCGACTCGTCCAGACGATTGAGTTGTTGTTCGCTCAAATTGGGGATGTCTCGTGTGATTTCTTCAGATCCCAGTTTGGTGTCACGCGCCATCACGACCAATTCTTCAATGTGAATGGAGGTGTAACGGTCTTCGGCCACCACACGTTCGCTGATCAAAATTGAGTCCTCGAAGTTATAACCGTTCCAGGTCATGAAGCCAATCAACATATTTTGACCCAGCGCCAACTCACCCAAATCGGTAGAAGCGCCGTCAGCAATCACATCACCTTTGACCAGACGGTCGCCTTTTTTGACGATGGGTCGTTGGTGAATGTTGGTATTTTGGTTGGAACGCTGGTATTTGATCAGGTTATAAATATCAACACCGACCTCACCAGCAGGCGCTTCGTCGTCGTTCACACGAATCACCACACGGGTAGCATCCACATAATCAACCACGCCGCCTCGGGTGGTGGTCACGACCGTGCCAGAGTCGATTGCTGCCACACGTTCAATGCCTGTACCCACCATGGGTTTTTCAGGGCGCAAAACAGGCACGGCCTGACGTGACATGTTGGCACCCATCAAAGCGCGGTTGGCATCGTCGTGTTCCAAAAACGGCACCAAAGATGCTGCCACAGAGACAATCTGGGCAGGAGACACGTCCATGTACTGAACCCTAGCGGCGCTCACCATGATGGATTCACCTGCTTCACGTGCTGAAACCAAATCGCCTGTCAAACGTCCATCTTTATCGAGAAGCGCATTGGCCTGGGCAATCACGTACTTGCCTTCTTCAATGGCAGACAGATAATCAATGTCCATAGTCACTTTGCCATCGACCACTCTGCGGTAAGGTGTCTCGATAAAACCATAGTCGTTCAGGCGAGCGTAAAGTGCCAACGAATTGATCAAACCAATGTTGGGGCCTTCGGGGGTTTCAATCGGGCAGACCCGACCGTAATGCGTCACATGCACGTCACGCACTTCAAAACCTGCACGTTCACGCGTCAAACCACCAGGGCCTAGGGCAGAGACACGGCGCTTGTGCGTGATTTCAGACAGAGGGTTGGTCTGATCCATGAACTGCGACAACTGCGACGCACCAAAAAACTCTTTCAGTGCAGCCGAAATGGGCTTGCTGTTGATGAGGTCATGCGGCATCAAAGGCTCTTGCTCGGCTTGACCCAGACGTTCCTTCACGGCTTTTTCGATGCGTGCCAAGCCAACACGGTACTGGTTTTCTGCCAACTCGCCTACACAGCGCACCCGACGATTGCCAAGATGGTCAATATCATCGACCTCGCCATGACCGTTGCGCAAATCAACGAGCACTTTGACAACGGCCAAAATGTCTTCATTGGTCAATACCATAGGGCCAGTGGTGTCAGGGCGACCCATTTTGGCGTTGAACTTCATCCGCCCCACGCGGGATAAATCGTAAGTATCGGGGTTGTAAAACAGGCGTTGGAACAAAGCTTGCACTGCATCTTCGGTGGGGGGTTCGCCTGGGCGCATCATGCGATAAATGGCCACACGCGCTGCAAATTCGTCTGGAGTTTCGTCTGTACGCAAGGTTTGTGAAATGTAAGAGCCTTGATCTAGTTCATTGGTGTAGATACAAGCCAGTTCCTGAATACCTGCTGTGCGGAGCTTTTTCAGCAATGCCTCAGTCAGCTCTTCATTGGCCTTGGCCAGTATTTCACCCGTTTCAGCATCAACCAAATTGCGAGCAATCACGCGGCCCATCAGAAAATTTTCTGGCACAGAGATATGCGTGGTCTCGCTTTGTTCGAGTTCGCGGGTATGGCGCGCTGTGATGCGTTTTTCTTTGGTCACAATCACTTTGCCGTTTTTGTCTGTGATGTCAAACCGCGCAATTTCACCGCGCATGCGCTCTGGCACAAATGCCATTTGAGCACCACTGTCCATCAACCGGAAATTGTCATTGACAAAAAAGTTGGCAAGGATGGACTCATTGTTCAGACCGATGGCCTTGAGCAAAATGGTGACAGGCATTTTGCGGCGACGATCAACCCGAAAGTAAAGCATGTCCTTGGGGTCAAACTCAAAATCAAGCCAAGAACCACGGTAAGGGATGATTCTGGCTGAAAACAACAACTTGCCAGAACTGTGGGTTTTGCCTTTGTCGTGCTCAAAAAACACGCCAGGTGAGCGATGCAACTGCGACACAATCACGCGCTCTGTGCCGTTGATGACAAACGAGCCTTTGTCGGTCATCAAGGGCACTTCGCCCATATAAACTTCCTGCTCTTTGACTTCCTTCACCACTTTATTTTGCGATGTGGAGGTTTCACGGTCATAAATAATCAGTTGCACGCGTGCGCGAACGGCTGAAGCATACGTCAGTCCACGGGTTTGACACTCACGCACATCAAAAGCAGGTTTGGCCAGGCTGTAATCCAGGTACTTCATCTCGACAAAACCATTGTGCGACACAATGGGAAACGCGGCCACAAATGCAGCTTGCAAGCCTTCAAGCGAGCGTTTTTTGGGTGCAATATTTGCTTGCAAAAATGCAGTGTAGGCATCTTTTTGCATTTGTAACAGGTACGGTATTTCCAGAACGCTGTCGCGATTGCCAAAATTTTTACGTATGCGTTTGCGTTCAGTGAATGAATAAGCCATGAAATCTCCGTGTCTCTGTGGGATGGGGTGTAGGGACAGATGAAACTATCCTTCTTGGCGATTGGCCGCTACCAATCTATGGCGGACAGTTGCACATTGCGTACAACCCGAACCAAGGTATTTTCGTCGGTATATGAAAATACTGAAAAGCGTTCCAACCTAGTAATCCGTTTCACTAAAATAATTACATGAAATCGTGTCTTTTCCCGCCTGGCGTTGTTGTGCGTTGTTGCAATAGCTAAGAATATGGTTAACCATAAATTGTGCATTTGGCCGTCAGAGTTAAAGATGCAATGCCAAGCACAAATCGCTTGTGTGGCCCAGCCACATAAGCGATTTGCAACGACGCAGTGCGCCCAAATCTGACGAGCCAAATGCACAACTTATTATTAACCATATCCTAAAGCTATTGCGCCTTCTCTCGCCTAGCCAGACAGAAAAATCCATCGATTTCATGATGTAACCCTTTTGAAGAAACAGACTACTAGTCGATAGAAGCGCTTTTCAGTGTGTTCATCAAAAAACTGGCTAAATGGGCTTGGCCTAAAGCATCATTTGCGATGAATGCTTCGCCACAATTTGTAAGCCTTTTTGCCTTGTAATGCACGCCCAGTATGCGTTAGTAGCTATCGAAACAAGAGTAAACCAAGTGACTGATTCAGGCTGGCGACTTTTGACAGTACACCAGCCAGGGTTGCCGTTCTCAATTACTTGAGTTCAGCCTTTGCGCCTGCATCAACGAGCTTTTTCAAGGCGATATCACCATCAGCCTTGGAAACACCTTCCTTGACGTTCTTCGGTGCGCCATCGACTAGGTCTTTGGCTTCCTTCAAGCCCAAACCGGTGATTTCACGTACGGCCTTGATGACAGAGACCTTGTTTGCACCTATTTCTTGCAGCACCACGTTGAACTCGGTCTTTTCTTCAACCACTACTGCGGCTGCACCACTGGCAGCGGGTGCAGACATGGCTGCAGCGCTCACACCAAATTTCTCTTCAATGGCCTTGACTAGGCCGTTGAGTTCCATGACCGTCATGCTGTCAAGCGCGGTCAAAAATGAGTCTTTATCGAATGCCATTTTTAATTCCTAACAAATTGATTGCTATTTTGATTGCTTTATTGCACTGCTGTTTATGCAGCAACTGCTTCGACGGGTGCATCTGCGCCCGCCTCTTTTTTTTCTGCGACTGCTGCCAACACACGCGCTATACGCGCAATGGGTGACTGCATCAAACCCAACAACTGTGCCAGCAACACTTCCCGCGAGGGAATGCTTGCCAGTTGCTTGACACCGTCAACGTCTAATGCTTTTCCACCATAAGCTCCCCCTCGAATGACCAACTTGGCGTTGATTTTCGAGAACTCGGCCACCACTTTCGCGGCAGCCACAGCATCGGTTGAAAAACCATAAACAAGCGGACCGGTCATCTGGTCTGACACCACTTCAAACGCACTGCCCTTCACCGCACGGCGAGCCAAAGTATTTTTCAACACATTTAAGCTGACACCATTGCTGCGTGCAGAGGATCGAAATTTAGTCATGTCAGCAACCGTGACACCACGGTACTCTGCCATCACGAGCGTTTGAGCTTTGGATGCAAGCTCAGACACATCACGAATGACAGATTCTTTCTCACTGCGATTCAAACTCAAGGTTTACTCCTTTAACATGTGCCTTAGTAGGGTATGACACATACCCTACTTAATGCACGCCACATTGCAGCGATCAACTGTTCCAAATGATTCATTCTTTGCAGTGGAATCGCCATCTGCGTTGGTTGTTAGGACGTAGTCATCAATAACTTCCACATAAAGGTCATCCGCTTTGGGTGCATTGCGTCGATACAAATCGCTATCGCTAGTGTGGCTCGCCACACTTCATGCATTGCTTTTAGCATTGCATCCCGAACCAGACGGCCAACTGCAAAATTTATTTATAACCATATCCTTTTGATTAAGCGCAAAATTTCATGCACACCAACGGTCTTGGATGACCTGCTGGCACGTTTTTTAAATGCCAACAGCCCACCACATCAGGCAGCCCTTTGATGGCCACCAAATATCTGTATATCAGGCCTTCACACTCTGCAAATCGACCCGCACACCCACGCCCATTGTGCTAGACACAGCCAGCTTGCGCAGATAGACACCCTTGCTAGTCGCCGGTTTGGCCTTGACCAAGGCATCAACCAAAGCTGCTAAATTGCCTTGCAACTTATCATTTTCAAATGATCGACGGCCAATGGTGCCATGAACAATACCAGCTTTATCAACACGAAACTGCACTTGACCGGCTTTGGCGTTCTTGACAGCCGTGGCGACATCGGGGGTGACTGTGCCCACTTTGGGATTAGGCATCAACCCACGAGGACCTAAAATCTGCCCCAAAGTTCCAACCACACGCATGGCATCGGGTGCAGCAATCACCACATCAAAGGGCATGTCACCGGCTTTGATGCGGGCAGCAAGGTCATCCATGCCGACGATGTCAGCACCTGCTGCCTTGGCCTCTTCTGCCTTGGCGCCCTGAGCAAACACGGCCACGCGCTTGGTTTTGCCCGTACCGTGAGGCATCACCACTGCACCGCGAACAACCTGGTCTGATTTTTTGGCATCGATACCCAGTTGCACGGCAACATCGATGGATTCATCAAACTTGGCGGTTGCAAATTGTTTGATCAAACCGAGCGCATCACCGACGGCATACAGCTTGCCGCTATCCACCTTGCCATTGGATACCTTTTGTTTTTTAGTCAAGCGTGCCATTTACACACCCTCCACAATGACACCCATCGAGCGGGCAGAACCAGCCACCGTACGAACGGCTGCATCCAGGTTGGCAGCAGTCAGGTCTTTCATTTTGGTCTTGGCAATTTCTTCAAGCTGCTCGCGTGTAATTTTGCCAACTTTGTCTTTGTTGGCACGCGCAGACCCCTTGTCAATTTTGACGGCTTTTTTAATCAGCACAGACGACGGTGGCGATTTGATGACGAAAGTAAAGCTTTTGTCAGCAAATGCAGTGATCACCACCGGCAGCGGCAAGCCGGGTTCAATCCCTTGAGTTTGGGCATTGAATGCCTTGCAAAACTCCATAATATTCAACCCACGCTGGCCTAATGCAGGGCCGATAGGGGGAGATGGGTTGGCCTTGCCTGCAGGAACCTGCAGTTTGACAAACCCGACGATTTTTTTTGCCATAATTTTCTCCTGACGGGTGGTAACGCCTGAAACTGCAACAGAATGCAGATCAAGGCTCCCCGTGATGAACGACTCAAAATATCAATCGCGCCGAGTCGGAAAGCGCGAAAATTAACACAGGGATGTGATGAACTTTACGTTTTCTCAACCTGGGAAAAGTCAAGCTCTACGGGAGTTGACCGACCAAAAATGGTTACAGCAACGTGAACCTTGCTTTTGTCGTAGTTAACATCTTCAACCGAACCGTTAAAGTCAGCAAACGGACCTTCAGTCACGCGGACATTTTCACCCACCATAAACTCAACTTTGTGACGAGGCTTATCAGTTCCCTCTTGCATTTGACTGACAATCTTGAGAACTTCAGCATCAGAAATAGGCGAAGGCCGCGTTTTACCGCCTCCCACAAAACCAGTCACTTTGTTGGTGTGCTTAACCAAGTGCCAGGTATCGTCATCCATCACCATCTCTACAAGCACATAACCGGGGAAAAATTTGCGCTCAGTCGTCCTTTTCTGACCATTTTTAACCTCAACCACCTCTTCCATCGGCACAAGAATCCTGCCAAATTTGCTTTGCAGACCGGCACGGCTGACGTTTTCAGCAATATTGCGTTCCACAGCTTTTTCCATACCCGAATAGGCGTGTACAACGTACCAGCGCAAATTGGGATTGGCAGATACCGATACGGCATCTTGAGGGGCTACTGCCTCACTCGCGGGAGACTGTTCAGGAGTTGTTATCATTTTTTCCAGCCCAGAATCAAATCATAAAAAAACCACTCAAGGGTCTTGTCGGTCAGCCAAAGAAAAAACGCCATGAGCAACACAAAACCAAACACATAGACAGTCACTTGCACCGCTTCATTTCGCGTGGGCCAAACCACTTTTTTGACCTCACCTACAGCATCAGTACCAAAAGCCACCAATGCATGGCCACTCTCAGATGCCAAATACACCACTGCGGCCACTACAAGACACCCCAGCAAACCCAGCCACTGAAATAGCGGCCCCTGTTTGCCCAAAGCGTAATAAACAACCAGCGCCACCAGAACGAGGACGGCTGATACGATCAATTTGACTCTGTCAGCAGATGTATTGACAGTTTGAACTTGTGGTGTGGCCATTGTTTACTTTGCTGGGTTGCAATCATCAACTGCGTGCGTTTTCGGCACACACCATTGATAACGAGGGATTTAAATTGACCTGATCAGACTATCAGGTGGCAGGGGCAGTAGGAATCGAACCTACAACCTTCGGTTTTGGAGACCGACGCTCTGCCAATTGAGCTATGCCCCTACAACTTAAGTGAGGATTTCAGGCGATGATTTTGGAAACCACACCCGCACCCACAGTCTTGCCACCTTCACGGATGGCAAAACGCAGACCTTCTTCCATGGCGATGGGGGCAATCAGCTTGACGGTGACGGAAACGTTATCGCCAGGCATGACCATTTCCTTACCT
>CAIYWD010000269.1 GCA_903929815.1 uncultured beta proteobacterium | reverse complement strand
TTTGGATCATATTTCACAATATTTTTTAATTTTAAATGTTCGGTCGAAGAGAGTACTAATTTTATTAATTTCATGTTAGTAATTATATAAAAAATTTTAGGACTAATGATAAATAATTTATATGCTTTGACTTATCAGGGAACCAAAGGTTTTTGAACCACATCAAAAATTGTTATCAGGGAGGTCTGAAGCTAAGATTTTTGACACTTTGCCACCGCTGCATCGCTCAATACCCATCAAATCACAGCGAGATTGCACAAAGGCGAAACCTTGCGTTGTCAGAAAATGGCGCACCGCTGCCGACTGATCATAGCCGTGCTCCAGCAACAACCAGCCATCAGGTTTCATGTACGCTTTGGCATATCGGATGATGTGTCGAATATCGTCCAATCCATCAGCACCACTGGTCAGTGCCTGGACAGGTTCAAACCTTAGTGCTTTTAGATGCGCGTCATTTTCGGCAATGTAAGGTGGGTTGGATACGATGCAGTCAAAGCGCGGGGCGTAGAAAGGCAGAGCATCAAACCAGTTTCCTGCGTAAAAGGGCACGGAGATGTTCAATCGCTGGGCGTTGGCTTTGGCGACAGTCAGTGCTGCTTGGCTGGCATCAGTGGCCCATACAGCGAGTCGGGGACGGGTGGCTTTGAGCGCCAAGGCAATGGCACCGCTGCCTGTTCCCAAATCCAGAACATGTGCAGTGGCAGAATACTCTGGCAACACTTCAAGCGCCCAGTCCACCAAGGTTTCGGTCTCTGGTCGTGGCACTAAAACCTGTTTATCCACATGAAAATCAATACCATAAAACTCCTGATGACAGGTCAGATGAGCCAGTGGCTCGCCCATCAGACGACGTTTTGTCAGGATATTCAGTCGTTCAGCGCAGTCTGGCAAAAAAGCATCGTCGTCATGGGCAAGCAGCCATCCGCGCTGATGCGGTCTGCCCAGCACATGCAGTACAAGCAGTTGTGCATCGAGTCTATCAAGCCCTTGGGTTTGCAATGTGGCTAGAGTTTGGGTAATGCTGAGCATGGTGGGTGCGATTCAAAGTGATGTGGAGCGCAGGGGTACACCAGTAGCAGGATTTGGCTATGCCAGTGCAGGCCACGTTCAGAAATCCTGATCCGCGTGGAATTTTTAATGGCACTTTGTAGAAGCGCTATCTTGGCGCCTGGCAAGCTACAAGCAAAACGTACAAACCTACCTCTGCAGACATCCCAAGAATAGCAATAGAACGTGGCTAAAATTTGGACAGATTTTGGTGAAAAAGTTGCAGTTTATCAAAAAAGTCAATATAAATCAACATAAACAAATTTATGGAATGGTAATGTGGCTTTGCTTGAGTGCGACATCCAAATCCCCCCTAACCCCCCTTTTTCAAAGGGGGGAATGAGAACGGTTAGGTATGCACCGCTTATTATTACTCCCAAAAATCATGGCGACTTGTCAAAAAATCAATCAGTTGCGATGTGTTTTTGGAGCAACAATAGGTGGGACATCCCTTAGCTTATTTCAGACCTCCCCGGAATGGCAATGAAACGTGGCTGAAATTTGGACGGATTTTCGTGGAAAAACAGAAGTTCAGTGAAAAAAGTCAACATAAAAAATTCCACGAAATGGCTAATTGTCCAAAATTCACTTATTTCCAATAAAATCATTGAATTAGGTGATATTTTAGAAAAAAGGCGGGGAGGTCTGACGTTAAGATTTTTAAACTGTTAAAGCGACGAGCATTTCAGTCCATCATCCTTGTGCTTTATGGGATTAGTCGCTTTAGCAGCTACGGACTCAATAACACTGGCCTCGCCTTTGCGACAACCGGTACTTTGTAAGCCATAGTTGTACACGAGGGTGATGTGAATGCCGCTACTGTGCCAGAGCCAGAGACACTGCTGTCGGCCTTAACGGCGCGTGCAGATATTGGCCTGATTCGCAGGCGACAATTTTGAGTGCTGGTTAAAAAACGTATTGGATGTCATCTTTTGACGGTCTCATGCGTTGTAGTGTCAAGCCTGAACGCAATTCTGGCTCGCTTATGACGGTCGGAGCCTATGCGACTGTCAATTTATGAGTCAATACATCTCATGTTAAATATCAAATCACTTATCGCAGTTACCTTGCTTTCTGGCGTTGCTTTTGTTTCATTTGCACAGACACCGTCTACGCCTTCGTCACTTAGTGCAACACCTCCTGCTGTTAGTGCATCGGATGCGGCCGCTAAGCCTGCTGCGAAAACTACACACAAAGCCAAGAAAGTTCATAAAGCAAACGCCAAAACGAAAGCTGCTTCATCTACTGAATCTTCTGTCAAATAGATTTAGTTCATCTGTAAATGCGGTGATGTGTCTTAGGATATGGTCAACAATAAATTGTGCATTTGGCTCGTCAGATTTGGGCGCACTGCGTCGTTATAAATAAATTGCTTACGTGGCTGGGCCACACCGCACGGTTTGTGCCTGGCGTAGCATCTTTAACTCTGACGGTTAAATGCACAACTTATTGTTGACCATATCCGTAATCGGCATTCACCGCATTTTTTTTGGTTAGCCACAGACACGCAGGGTGCAGAATTTTTGTGACGAGACATCAAAGTGGGCGCGTAGCGATAAAAACAACACGGATTTTTATTCATCAAAACAGGCTATAACGCACGTCCATCATACGATGTTAGCTATTATAAAAGTAGCAAAAAACTATGTGGATTGCATTCCCAATTTCAAGATCAGGTGGTGGTTGATGCGATCAGGCGCGGCTGATGCAGCAAGCGCTGATTGGATGGCAGGGCCACGCAAAGCTGTGCGGTGCAGACACGGTGGCTTGATAGTGTTGCCATTTTGGTTGATCACAATGGCCACATCAGGCAAGTTAGGCTGGTTGCTGCGGCGCGTGACCACTGCCACTTCCCCGTTATCAAGCTGCACAAAAGTGCCCGGAGGACACAAACCAACAATGCGCACCAAGGCCTTTTCAACATGTTGCCCTTGACCTTCTGCAGTGTTCAACAGAGACTGGGCAGACTCGGCAGCACTGCGACCTACGCGAGACTGGCGCGGGCTGATCATGGCGGCGTATCGGTCAATCACACACAGAATGTGTGCCAGGCGCTGTGATGGTGTTTGTCTTTCTTGTTTGCGTATCACGTTGGTATGGTGCAGTTCAATGATGTTGAGCCAAAGAGAATCAGTCACCCCCATGTTGCCTAATAGTTCAGCACCTTGACTGGCGTGTGATTTGATGGCAAGTTGTTGTTCTAAGTTGGGGCGCGCATTTTGATTGGCCAATTGGTCTTGCAGTGCGGTCATGGCGATGTTCATGGTGAGTGCTGCGCGCACCAGGCTGTTGCGCTCGGAAACTGGCAGCGCAAAATCAACCGCAATCAAGTGGCATAAAACAGCACAAACCAGGGCGTGTGAAGTGCTGTAGCCTGCCGACGAGTGGGTGGCCAATTGAAAGAGAAGGTACAAACCCACGTCGGTGTCGCGTTGGATCAAATCGAGCATCCATCGGTCATATTGAGGAGGGCGTGCCAGAAACTCCTCCACATTGGTTGGATAAGCCAGAATGACTCCCAAACCGGCCTCTAGGTCTGCCCACAACCCCAGCAGGTCTTCGTATTCGTCTTCAGAGGCAAGAATCAGACTCACAACGCAAGCATCTCTAATCGCGGAAATTGTCAAAGCTCAAGGGCATATCGACAATGTCTTTTTTAATCAATGCCATTGCCGTTTGCAGGTCGTCACGTTTGACACCTGTCACGCGCAATTTTCCGTCCGCAATCGCCGCTTGTACTTTAAGTTTGCTGTCCTTGATGAGTCTTTGTATTTTTTTACCCTGTTCGGCATCGATGCCATTGCGCACTTTGATGGTTTGTTTGACCTGGTCACCCCCCGCTTTTTGCATCTCGCCCTTGTCTAGAAAACGCACATCCACCTGGCGTTTGGTCAGTTTATTGCGCAAGATATCTTCAATCTGGGTGAGTTGAAAATCAGCATTGCCCCTCAAGGTTATCTCCTTGTCTTTGAGTTCAATGGCAGCCGGTGTGCCTTTAAAGTCAAAGCGGGTGGCTATTTCCTTGTTGGTGTTTTCCACAGCGTGTTTCACATCAACCATGGAGGCTTCACAAATAGTGTCAAAAGAAGGCATTTTGAATTTAGAAAAAAAAGGGACAAAAGATCAGTACCAAGTGAGACAATTCTGCCATGTTCAGACTTTGGTTTTAGAACACTCGTCCGTTTGGGCTGCGTTCACCGGATCAATGGATGTGTTGGTATTGGGACCGTCCATTATGCAAGCGGAAAGCTGTTGGCAAATTCTCACAAAAAATCCTGAATGTATCGTCAATATTACCAACTGAGTCATACCAAATTACATGCTATCCACAGACCTGCTTACCATCAAAGAAGCCAGCGAATGGGCGACTGCCCATATGCAAAAACTTGTCACAACGTCTAATATATCTTACTTGATTCAGTATGGCCGCATCAAAAAAATGGGCACTAATGGACAAACACAGGTTTATAAAAGTGATTTGATAAATTATTATAAGTCTTATAATTTACAAAGGTCTTCATCATGGAAGGATCAACTGGGTGATGATCTGAACTGGGCATTATCCTTTGAACAATACAAGGAATCTGAAACAACAAAACATGTTCACCGCCTGCATCCCTACAAAGGGAAATTTATACCACAATTGGTAGAGTATTTTTTAGACAGTCACACCGACAAATTCAAGACATCAATTTATTTCAAGCCAGGTGATATTGTACTCGATCCATTTTCCGGAAGTGGAACTACGATGACTCAAGCCAATGAATTGGGAATACATTGTATCGGGATAGATATTTCAGCGTTTAACGCCTTTATTAGCAATTCAAAAATTGCTTCATATGATTTACTGGATGTTGAAAATGAAATAAAAAGGATTACCATGGCGTTATCCGATTTCCTTGTCAATTCACACACATTGGAATTTGAAGCCAAATTGATGCCAGAACTCTACAGTTTTAATGGTCAATATTTTCCTGTTCCAGAATACAAATACCGTTTACAGCAAGGGGAGATTGATGAAACAAAATATGGACATGAAAAAGAGAAAGAGTTTTTAACAGTTTATCAAAAACTGGTTCGGCAATACAACATAAAATTAAGGCAAGAAAAGAGTGTTATCTTCCTTGATCGATGGTTTTCTCAACATGTCAGGGATGAAATAGAATTTGTTTTACATGAAGTCAAGAAAATTAGAAACATAAAAACAAGGAAAATAGTCAGTATTATTTTAAGTAGAACCGTTCGCAGTTGCAGGGCGACAACGCATGCTGACTTGGCTACGTTGATAGAGCCGGTGAATAATACCTATTACTGTACAAAACACGGGAAAATATGCAAACCTATTTTTTCCATCCATAAATGGTGGGGAACATACTCCAGAGATACGATCAAGCGACTGAGACAGTTTAACACGTCAAGAACAAATACATTTCAGTCATGTATGACCGGAGATAGTCGCAGTATCGATATTTTATCAACATTAAAGTCAAAAAATCCTGCTTTTTCAAAAATACTGGAAGATAAAAAAATTAATGGTATTTTTTCGTCTCCTCCTTATGTCGGTCTGATTGACTACCACGAGCAACACGCTTACGCTTACGATTTGTTTGGTTTTGAAAGGAATGACGACCTTGAAATTGGCCCTCTCTTCAGAGGACAGGGTAAAGATGCCAAACAGAGTTACATTGATGGAATCAGTGCAGTCATGAATAATACAAAAAAATATTTTATTGATGATTATAATGTTTTTTTGGTGGCCAATGATAAATATGGTATGTATCCAACGATTGCAGAAAATTCAGGAATGAAAATTGTTAATCAATTCAAACGCCCTGTTTTAAACCGAACAGAAAAAGACAAAGGGGCTTATTCTGAAATTATCTTTCATTTGAAAGAAAAATAATGACTCTGACGGCTGCTCAAACCAAACATATTGAAGATGTTTTGCAAATTAGCTTGCGAAACAAGTTTCAGAATTACAACCCCGAGCCTGCCTCCATGCCTTTTCACACGAGATTATTGGGCGCGGACAGGATGGCGTTGTTCTCATTTATTCACTCTCTGAATACCAATTTTGGAACGAGTATCTTTGAGCCGGTAGCTCTGGCTTTGGCTGCTTCAAATTTTAAAAACACTGCAAGGCAGGCGACTGCTGGCTGTCTCATCAGTGAAGCCGCACAACGCGTTATTCAAAATACGATGGATGAACTCACTGCATCTTATGCAAAACCAAACAAGGCCAACGAAATTGAAGCGATCAGACAGGTCTGTCAACAGGGGGAAATGAAAAAGGTAAAACCAACCAAAGTCGATGTATGGCTTGAAGCTCACAGTGGAGAAATTTTTTTGATTGATATAAAAACAGCGAAGCCAAACAAGGGAGCTTTCAAGGAATTTAAACGTACATTGCTGGAGTGGGTGGGTTGTATTCTTGCAACCAATCCGCAAGCCATCATTCATACGATGGTTGCCATTCCCTACAACCCCTATGAACCCAAACCATATTCTCGATGGACAATGGCTGGTATGCTCGATCTCGAACATGAATTAAAAGTTGCGAATGAATTTTGGGATTTTTTGGGAGGTAAAGGTAGTTATGAGCAATTGCTGGATATATTTGAAAGAATTGGAATTCAACTTCGTCCAGAAATTGATGCCTATTTTTCAAAACACACCAGGTAAGGATATGGTCAATAATAAGTTCAGACCCAATCCATGAATTCAAGTGAGACAATTCTGCCATGATAGTTCAACACCATGTGCCTTTACTGGCTTTCAACACGTTTCGCATAGCGGCCACGGCAGATGCCTTGGTACACATTGCCGATGAATCCGACATTCATGCCTTGTTGGCAGACCCCAAGTGGGCTGCTGCTGACAAGTTGGTGCTGGGTGGCGGCAGCAACATTGTGCTCACTGGCAATGTCAAATTATTGGTTCTCAAAGTTGACATCATGGGTAAAAAGCGGGTGAACGAAACTGCCAAGGCTTTTGTTGTGGAGGCGGGAGCAGGAGAAAACTGGCACGATTTTGTCATCTGGACATTGGCGCAAAACATGCCCGGTCTGGAAAACCTGGCGATGATTCCAGGCACAGTGGGGGCTTCGCCAGTTCAAAACATTGGGGCTTATGGTGTTGAATTGCAAGATCGTTTTGATTCGCTCGATGCCATCGATTTGCAAACCGGTCATGTTTTTACCCTGAACGCCGCCGAGTGTGCCTTTGCTTACCGAGACTCTATTTTCAAACATGCGCCAACAGGTCTGAAGGACAAAGCCATGATTTTGCGAGTGCGATTTGCCTTGCCAAAATCCTGGACACCGTCTCTGGGTTACGCTGACCTTGAGAAAAAAATGGCTGAGCAGAATTGCCCTCAGCCTGATGCACAGCAGGTTTTGAGGTGGGTGTGCGATCTGCGTCGTGCCAAATTGCCTGACCCGTCTGTGGTGGGCAATGTGGGCAGTTTTTTCAAAAACCCAACGGTCACCCCCCAACAATTCACCAACATCATTGCTCACCATCCCAAAATGGTCTATTACCGATTGACCAACGGAGACATCAAACTGGCCGCGGGCTGGTTGATAGAGGCCTGTGGCTTGCGCGGCAAGACGGTTGGACAAGTGGGGGTGTATGAAAAACAGGCGCTGGTGCTGGTCAATCAAGGCGGTGCTGCCACCGGAGCAGAAGTGATGACATTGGCCAAAACCATTCAACACCGCGTGCATGAGCGCTTTGGGATCAGGATTGAGATCGAACCAGTGGTGATCTGACTGTCACGGATTGAATTCACACTCTTTCAATTTCAATTGAGTCCCCCTTACCCTTTATCCTTTATCCCTTACGTTTTATGGCAGATCATTCAGAACCAACCCACAACATCACTCCCGTCGATGTGGTCATCATGGCCGCGGGCAAGGGTACGCGCATGAAAAGCAAATACCCCAAGGTGCTGCACCAGTTGGCCGGGCGCAGTCTGGTTCAGCATGTGATCGACCTTGCAGCTTGCCTATCAGCCCGTCAGGTGGTTGTGATTACCGGACATGGTGCTACAGAAGTGGAAGCTGCCATCGCACTATCCACGGGCGTTAGAGGCACATTTGACCTGAATTTTGTTCGGCAAGAACCCCAGATCGGCACAGGCCACGCCATGCAGCAAACCGTACCTGTATTGCAAGATGACGGCGTGGTGTTGGTGCTCTCGGGCGATGTGCCTTTGACGCAGCCTGACACGCTAGCGCAGCTCATTGCAGCAGGCGAAGGCCACCGGTTAGCGCTTTTGACCATTGAACTGACCAACCCCACAGGCTATGGTCGCATCGTCCGCCAAGGCAACACCGTCTTGGCCATTGTTGAACAAAAAGATGCCACGCCTGAGCAACGTTTGATCACCGAGGTTTACAGCGGCATCATGGCTGTGCCTGCACGTCAGCTTAAAACCTGGCTGTCTCGCCTCGACAACCACAATGCGCAGGGCGAGTATTACCTTACCGATATTGTGAAGTTTGCTGTGGCAGATGGTGTGCCGGTGGTAGCCCACACCATTGCAGACGCTGTGCAGGTAGCCGGGGTCAATAGCCCTGTGCAACTGGCTGAACTCGAACGTGCCTACCAGCATCGCCTGGCCACTCAATTGATGGATCAAGGCGTTCGCTTAGCCGACCCCGCCCGTTTTGACGTTCGAGGCCAATTGCAGTGTGCGCAAGATGTGTTTATTGATGTGAACTGTGTGTTTGAAGGCTTGGTCAGTCTTGGCGAAGGCGTTCATATCGGGGCTAACTGCGTCATTAAAAATGCCACCATTGCAGCAGATACCGTGATTCATCCTTTCACGCACATAGAAGGTGGCAAACCCGATAGCAAAGATGCCGTAGAAGTGGGAGCAGGAAGCCTGATTGGCCCTTTTGCCCGTCTGCGCCCAGGTGCAAAGTTGGGGGATAAAGTTCACATTGGCAATTTTGTCGAGGTTAAAAATTCAACACTGGCCAATGGGGCTAAAGCCAACCATCTGGCCTATCTGGGCGATGCCACGGTGGGCGAGCGGGTGAACTTTGGAGCAGGCAGCATCACCGCCAACTACGATGGCGCATTCAAACACCGCACCGTCATTGAAGCCGATGTGCATGTTGGCAGCAATTGTGTTTTGATTGCCCCTGTGACCCTTGGCGCAGGTGGCACTGTGGGTGGTGGCTCGACCATCACCCAAGACACACCAACGCACACGTTGACCGTGGCGCGTACACGCCAGGTTAGTCTTACCAATTGGATGCGGCCTGTCAAAAAGTGAACATTTCTACTGATGTCCCATTGGCCACATTGCAGCAGCAATTGGAGGCCATCCGTCTTGAATTTCAGGAATTCACATCCACAGTCTCGCATGATCTGCGTGCGCCGCTGCGCCACATCACCGCTTATGTGCAGGTCATGACAGAAGACTGGCCTGACATGCCCCAAGACATGGCCGACCACCTAGCTACCATCCGTCAGTCGGCGCAGTTGTTGGGCCAACAGTTGGATGGACTGACCCAGCTTTCGAGATGGGGGCAGCAGGAGATCCAGTTACAAGCTGTCAATGTCAGCGTTATGGCGCAAGAAGTGGCCAATACGATCATGCAAAACTCTTCTGCTCATCATGTTCAATGGCATTTGGCCAAAGACGTGCCGTTAGTATGGGCAGATGCCGATATGTTGCGCACAGCATTGTCAAACCTGTTGGGCAATGCTGTCAAGTTCAGCCACAATTGCAGGCCTGCACACATTACCCTGGATTGGCATTGCGGCGAAAAACCATCACAATGCTGCATCTGTATCAACGACAACGGCGTGGGCTTTGCACCCGGTCAAGCCAAAGCCTTGTTCAAAGTGTTTGGCAAACTGCATCCTGTGCGCGAGTTTGAAGGGTTGGGAATGGGGCTGGTGTGCAGCCGAAAAATCATTGAACGATTAGGTGGATTTATCAGCATTGAAGGGGTACTTCAGCAAGGCTGTCGCATAACGATGGGTTTGCCCAAGGCAGCCACACAAAATCCATCATGATTCTTGTCACCCCGTCACTTTGTAGAATGCTGCAGTGACCTCACTGGTCACCTTTATGAATCGCAATATCCACGCGATATCACTGTCCATCCGTTTGAGTCAGGTGAAAAAAAATGAACATAATGATCAATCACTTTCATAGAAACTGTGGATGGCAAAGCGGTTTGAGTCCTGTGACAATGCTCTTGTCACTAGGTCTCTTGTTGACAGGTGCTGTGAGTCATGCTGTGATGCTCGGTGACCTGCAGGGGGATGTTGTGATTGGTCATGGGCTTGATGTTTCTGTGCAAGTCAAGCAGGGACCGGGTGAGGATGTCAGTTCATCGTGTTTTACTGCGGATGTTTTTTACGCTGAAACCCGTCAGCGCACACCACGAATCAACATCCACCAGCCTGCTCCCAACGAACCTATTGCCATCCATATTCAACTGATGGAACTCATCAACGAGCCTATCGTGACCGTTGAGATCCATGCCAAGTGCGGCATTGACACCAGGCGCAGCTATACGTTATTGGCGGATATGCCATTGGTTTCAGATTCATTGCCTGTGATACCACAAACAGCACTAGCACCTGCACCTGCACCTGCACCTGCACCTGGATATGGCACGGCTGCGCTGGTTGTCCCGCAGCCCCCAGTTATTTCCAATCTTTCAGGCGCATCCGCACCACATACGGTAGCTAGCCAGGCTATGTTTCGCAAGCAGATGGTCCGTTCTGTAAAAGTCAAAAAAGACCTGAGCCAGGTGAATACGCGCCCTTTACCCAACCCGCAAGCCGTTCATGCCACTCGAAAACCCAGGCTCAAGTTAGATCCCATGGAAATTTTTTCGGATCGTATGAACTCGCTTCATTCGCCGATGTTGTTTGCACCCACCGAAGACACTTTACTCCACGCCAAACAACTTTCAGCGCTTCAGACCGAGATCGAGGCACTGCGTGTACAAGCACAGAGCAGCCAGGCCAATCTTCGGGAATTGCGCCAACAATTGAACGTGGCCCAAAGTCAGCGCTCTTCGAACTGGATGGTTTATGGCACTGGCATGTTGATGCTGTTGTTTTTGGCAGGTCTGGTGTGGCTATGGCAACGCCAACGCCAACGTCAGTTGGGTGACCCTACAAGCACTTGGTGGTATGGTGATGACAGCCCCGCCTCTGCTGTGCAAACGTGCGCTGCGCCCAGTTCGGCATGTGAATCGATGACGGCCGTACAGGCTGCATCTTCGGTTGACAACCCGTCCAACCAGCCGTCAAAGTCCAACATAGACACCTTTGTCCTGACCGAACCCTTCATGCTGTTTGGATCAGACGGTGACTCTGACGAGGCCAGTACATCACATGCCAAATTTGAATCGACCATGCCCATACCTGTGCCATCAAAGGCGGCAGTGACCCCATCGGTAGCTGATGAAAGTGCATCACAGGCCAAGTCAGAAGTTGTCGAGGATCGCAGATTGGATGCTGAAGATATTTTGGATATTCGACAGCAAGCTGATTTTTTTGTGTCATTAGGGCAAGTCGAGCGGGCAATTGACATTTTGTACCGTCAAATCAAAGCAAGTGATGACCCTCACCCGCTTGTTTTTCTTGATTTGCTCTCGCTTTACCATGCGCTTAATTTGAAAAGAGCGTTTGCTCTGCAAACAGAGGTTTTCAGTCGCTACTTCAACTGCACCATTCCTGATTTTGAACAATTCACCAATGAAGGCCAGTCTTTGGAGACTTATACCCAAGTGGTGTCCACGATTATTCGACTATGGCCACATCAACAGATACTGAGTTTTCTCGACCACTGTATTTACCGTGGTTCTGAACAAGCCCATGAACCCTTTGATTTGGCTGCTTTTCGTGATCTTCTGACGCTACGCCGCCTCGCTGAAATCGTCGCCACCTCAGAAAATGCCGCGCCAGACGCACCAGACGCACCGGCAGTCGTCCCTTCTGAATTGCCAGAACACACCATGCCACCAGAACCCGCTCATGCAGCCGCACCCCCACAGCCAACCCAGGTGCCGTTGTCTGCAAACCCCAACGTGTTTTTGTCTGTGCCCAGTGTTTTTTTTGATCTGGATAGCCCATTTGACCCTGAGTCTGAATCCATCACCCGATCAGATATGGAGAAGAATCCGGATTCAGAATTAATAACGTCTGTTACTGTTACCTTGCCTGAATCGGCTCAAGAGTCGCCATCGTATATGCTTGACTTGGATTTTTCTCATTTGTCAAGCCATTAGGATAGGGTTAATAACCCAATATGTATAATCATGTATATTACTTATTAATTTCTTATTAACTTTCAAGAAAAATTCTTGCACATCACTTGAAATGGTGACGGACAGGCAGTACGACCCAAACCCAACAAGGCATCATCATGACAAATTTTCGATTGGGACGTGATGTTGCGCCTCACCTACGCCCTCCCGTCTGCTGGTATCACCCGTTGGTGCTTTTTAAAATTGCGTTGGATGTGCTGTCGTCGCTGAACCAATTCAGAAACCGCGATGAGCGTGAAAATTTCACACTGCCTTTGACGCTGATAGACCGCAGTCGAAGCAGCGACGACAATTTCTGGTTTGACTTTATGGCAGACACCGGCGATGGTGGCAATGCCACTTATGCTGTGGCCACAACAGCTCTGGCTGAATCTGTGCAAGATACGGACGGCCAGCCCCTGCTTCGCGGGGAACTGTTGTTGCTGGGCGGAGATTTGGCCTACCCCAGCGCCAGCACACTGGAATACCGCTACCGTTTTGTTGAAATGTTTGAAGCTGCCCTGCCTGAGGGGGACGCGACAACATCGCTGGTTCGTGGTCAACCCTTCACAGTGGCAGCCTTGCCGCAAAACCATGACTGGATGGATTCGGCCTCGACTTTTGGACGTTACTTTCTTCGCAACAAGCAATCGCGCCAGTTTTTGGAAGCAAGCATCCCTCAACAGCAATCGTATTTTTGTGTTCGATTGCCGCATGGCTGGTGGGTGTTGGGGTTTGATTTTGCGATGACCGATGATATGGATCGTGACCAGTTTGAGCAATTCACAAACCTGCTGTCAGATCAATCATCACCCGGCATAGGACAACAAGATCGGGTGATTTTGATTTATCCCCATCCGGTTTGGACGACTCCCGTGTCAGACGGTGTTTGTCCGGGCGGTGCTTTGCGTTATCAACTGTTTGAGGGCTTGCTCGGCGATCGTGTTGCACTGCGGTTGACGGGCGATTTGCATCACTACACAAGGTGGACTTCCCAGCAAGAGGGACAGTTGGTGATATGCGGCAGTGGTGGCGCGTTTACCCATCCCACCCACACCCGCCTGACCAATTCGCCCATCGTTTTGCAACGTGTGGATAACGCCCAAGCCATTCCTGAGAGCGCAGGGTGCAGGGTGCAAATGGGCATTGACGATGGCCAACATCAGGGGACCGTCCACGCTTTTGAAAAGGTCAAAGGCAGTGAATTTCCACCGTTGGCGCAAAGCAGACGACTGGCACTGGGCAATATCACGGCATTGTTTGGCGCGGGCGGCACTTGGGCAGACGGCAACCGCTGGTTTGCTGTCTTGATGGGTGTACTTTACCTGTTCAGTAGTGCCCTGAGCGCGTCAGGCTTGGGTATGCTGCTCATGTTTTTAATGTTTGGCACTTTGTGCATGGCCATTGGCTGGGAGGCTTTACAAGAGGTTTCGCCCAAATGGCCCGCTTGGAGGCGCTATGGTTTAACAATTGGCAGCAGCTTGACGCATACCCTGTGTCATTGTGGCCTGGCCTGGAGTATTGCCCACATTTTGCCCGTGTGGGTGGCGTTGGGCATGTTTGGCACTGGCGCACTGTTGGGTACGTTGGTGTTTGGAACTTGGCTGGCCGTGATGTCATGGTGTGGCTATTTGACCAACAACGGTTTTTCTGCCCTGGCACTGCAAAATTTCAAAGGTTTTATGCGTTTCAAAATCAGCGCAGACGGCACGCTGCATGGTTATTTTGTAGCGATTGACAAAACGCCCAGACAGTGGAAAATTGGCATCCATAAACGTCCCATCTGGGAACCTATACCATGCCCCCTTGTTGCAAGAGTGCATGATTCATTCACTGTTCAAAAATCAATAGTGCCCCAATCGACAGGATGAATAAGTGATTCACAATAAGTTTCCTACCTCATAATTTCAAAAAACATAGCGATCTATGCAATACCAGAGCGGGTTAGAACCGAATTTTGTATAATTTTTGATGTAGAAAACTTTCCGTTATGTGCTTATGTGCTTATGTGCTTATCCTTATGTCAATGTGAGACACCACCCAAGAAGTAACCGTTTAGACCCCATCACAGCCATCCGTCGCGGATATGGGCATCCAAGCTGGGAACGCGGGCATCTTGCCCGCAGCGGGCGGGACGCCCGCGCTCCCAAGCAACACATCACGGAATGTGGTCAGGGGGTCTAAACG
>CAIYWD010000268.1 GCA_903929815.1 uncultured beta proteobacterium | reverse complement strand
CATGCGTCGTGCGGTTATGTCGGGTGACGCGCTACGCGCTAACCCGACCTACATGTTTTGCTAACCTATTGTTTTTATAAAACTAATGCTTAGGATATGGTCAACAATAAGTTGTGCATTTGGCCGTCAGAGTTAAAGATGCAATGCTAGGCGCAAATCGTGCGGTGTGGCACAGCCACATAAGCGATTTGTAACGACGCAGTGCGCCCAAATCTGACGAGCCAAATGCACAACTTATTATTGACCGTATCCTTAAGGTAGTGCCATTGGGGGTAGGGGGATTTAGATGTCGCACCCAAGCAAAGCCACATCACTTTTTTTGATTGTGTTTGTTGTTTTTAACCTGTTCCAAGGAGTTTTCATCATGTCTCATATTGCTGTTGTTTTTCATTCTGGCTACGGCCACACCCTGCGCATGGCGCAATCTGTCGCTGAAGGTGCTGGTGCAGATGCTGAACTCGTCGCTATTGACGCTGAGGGCAACGTTTCTGAAAAGGACTGGGCCAAGCTCAGTTCTGCTGATGCCATTATCTTTGGCAGCCCAACTTATATGGGGTCGGTAAGCTGGCAGTTCAAGAAATTTGCCGATGCCTCCAGCAAGCCCTGGTTTGGTCAAGCCTGGAAAGACAAAATTTTTGCAGGCTTTACCAACAGTGCCACCATGAATGGCGACAAACTATCGACACTGCATTACCTTTTCACACTGGCCATGCAGCATGGCGGTGTCTGGGTGGGTACTGCGTTAATGCCCAGCAATACCAAGGCCGCGCAGCGCAATGACATCAACTATGTCGGATCATCCTCGGGTGCCATGGCACAAACGCCATCAGATGCATCACCTGCTGAAATGTTGACCGGCGACCTTGAAACTGCCCGACTGTTGGGTGTGCGTGTCGCAGAGATGACAGCCAAATTCAAGGATTAAGCCGTCATGGCAGTGGCTCATCCCAAAATTTTGTTTGGTTTTCATGCCGTTGGGGTGCGCCTTAAAACCGCACCCCAATCGATTGTCGAAGTTTACGTTGATCCATCGCGTCGTGATGCGCGTATGCGCCAGTTCATGGCGCGGGTTGGCGAGGCAGGGGTGCGTTTGCTAGACGCTGATGGCGCACGTCTTGCCCAACTGTGCTCTGGACACGGCCATCAGGGTGTGGCAGCTCGTGTTCATGCACTTGCCCCCATCACATCTTTGGATGAACTGCTGGAACAACTCGAAGAAAGTCAAGCCAACTTGCCTGTGGCATCACAGGTGCAGCCTTTGATTTTGGTGTTGGATGGTGTGACCGACCCCCACAATTTAGGCGCCTGTTTACGTGTGGCCGATGGCGCAGGTGTTCACGCCGTGATAGCCCCCAAAGACCACGCGGCTGGCATCAATGCCACGGTTGCCAAAGTGGCCAGTGGCGCCGCAGAGACTGTGCCTTATTTAATGGTCACCAATCTCGCACGCACACTCAAAGAAATCAAAGAGCGATCCATCCTTGTCATTGGCACCAGTGAAACAGCCACCAACACCTTGTACTCTATCGATTTGACAGGGCCTGTGGCTTTGGTGATGGGTGCTGAAGGCGATGGATTACGTCACTTGACTGCTCAAACCTGTGATGCCTTGGTGAAAATTCCCATGCGTGGTGCTTTGGAAAGCCTGAACGTGTCGGTCGCTTGTGGCATCTGCTTGTTTGAGGCTGTGCGACAGCGGCATTTCAAATGAAGAAATTTACCAAACTGCACAGATTCCTTTGCCTTGGCTTGACGTGTTGTATCCACTAATACCTTAATATCTGTCTGCCGATTCAACAGGTCATTTCACCCCCTTCACCATGCGCTTCATCCTACCTTTTGCCAAGTTCGTCAGTCGGTCATGTGGCTTGGCACTGTGCGCATCTATATGGCTGGGGGCATGTGCTCTCACCCCCCCAAAGGCGGACAGCTCTGAACCAGCATCTGCCGAGCCAAATCTCCAGACACCCTGGTGGCACGAGTTCAATGACCCTCTGCTTGACAATTTGATCGCCCAGGCCTTGCGTGCCAACACCAGCATTCAAACCGCACAATCGGCTTTGCAGCAAGCCCGTGCCTTGCGTGATGTGGCGCTGGCAGCCACTCGCTTCAACCTCACTCTTTCTGGCACAGCCCAGCGCAGTCAGACCGAATTTTCCAATGCGGTGAATACCTTCAAGTCAGGGCTTGACGCGCGCTGGGAGCTGGATGTTTTTGGCGCCAATGCCAGCCAACTGAACGCCAGCGAAGCCGATGCTAAAGCGGTGCAATTCAGTTTGGCAGACGTGCAGTTAAGCGTGACTTGCGAGGTTGCTCTGGCCTACATTCAACTGCGCAGTCAGCAAACCCAACTGTCTATTGCTCAGCAAAATTTATCCATCCAGCAAAAAACGCAAGACATCACAAATTGGCGAACCCAAGCCGGCATGTCAAGTGAGCTGGATGTAGCGCAATCTCGTGCAGCAACAGCGCAAACTGCAGCACAGATACCTGCCTTGCAAAGCGCCCTGGCCAAAACACGGCACAGTTTGGCCATTTTGACCGCACAGCAACCCAAAGCGATGGATCAGGTTTTGTCTGACACAAAAGCCATACCGCAAACCAGCCGCGTCACAGACTTTGACATTCCGGCTGACACCTTGCGCCAAAGACCCGATGTTCGCGCAGCACAGCAGCGCGTAGAAGCCGCCTTGCAACGCAGCCACGTAGCAGAGGCAGCGACCAAGCCTGGTTTCAATTTGGGCGGCACTCTGTCCTGGACGGCCATGACCCTGTCAGGCGTGGGCAGCGCTCCTTTGGCCAGCTCTTTGCTGGGCAGTGTGTCGTTTCCCCTGTTTGACGGCGGTGCCACCAAAAGCCAGGTACTTGCACAAAACGCAGCACTGCAACAAACAAGACTGGCTTATGAAAACGCCGTGTTGGTCGCGTTGAAAGACGTTGAAGATGCTCTGACTGCCTTGCACCATGACCACCTTCGCCTGGTGCAATGGGTGCAATCTGCCAGTGCATCGACGCAGGCAGCCACGCTAGCGCAACACCGCTACACCAGTGGCTTGACAGATTTTCAGACCGTTTTGCAAACCCAACGCACCTTGCAAGATGCCCAAAACAGTGTGGCCAGCGTGCAGGCAGACTTAAGTGCTGACCATGTGCGCCTGATCAAAGCGTTAGGCGGTGGCTGGCAAGAGCTACCCACCACCATCAACAGGTAAACCTTATGGACGATACCCACGATACCCACGATACCCACGACACCAGAACGGCAGCGCCAATGGGCAGCGCCAATGACCTGCAAACCCTGTTGGCAGAGCCAGCACATCGCGCGTGGTGGCAGCGCCTGTCTTTGTGGTTGACACTGGGCATCCTCGTTTTGTGCATCGGTGGCTATTGGGTCTGGCAGCAAAGCCAGCAGCGCGCAGCAGCCCCCAGCTTTGTGACCGAGGCCGCCGCCCGAGGCAACCTGACGCTGATGGTCACGGCTACCGGCACATTGCAACCCACCCGCACCGTCAATATAGGCAGTGAACTCTCGGGCACTGTGTTGCGTGTGCTGGTAGATGTCAATGATCGCGTGAAAAAAGGCCAGGTACTGGTAGAACTTGACACCGCCAAGCTAATCGACCAGGTCACGCGATCTCGCGCAGCGTTAAACGCCGCCAAGGCACAATTGGCGCAAGCCAGTGCAACGGTTACCGAAACCCAGGCCAATCTGGCACGGCTGCAAGAAGTTGCGCGGCTCTCTGCTGGCAAAGTGCCTTCAGCCACTGAACTAGACAGCGCTCGCGCAAGTCTGGCGCGTGCCATGGCAGCCAAAGACAGCGCACAAGCCAATCTGGAGTCTGCCCGCGCATCGCTTTCTACCGATGAAACCAATTTATCCAAAGCATTTATCCGATCGCCTACCCATGGCGTGGTACTGACGCGATCGGTCGATCCCGGCAATGCCGTGGCAGCCTCATTGCAGGCCGTTACTTTGTTTTCCATCGCCGAAGACCTGTCTCAATTGCTTTTGCGCGTGAATGTGGATGAAGCCGACGTTGGCCGCGTCAGGGTGGGGCAAAAAGCCGGTTTTACCGTCAGCGCCTTTCCTTCCAGACATTTTCCAGCCACCATCACCCGCGTGTCTTATGGCTCGACCATCACCGATAACGTGGTCACTTACGTCACTCAGTTGGATGTCACCAATACAGACCTCAGCCTTCGTCCGGGCATGACGGCCACTTGTACCATCACCGCCGTGGAGCGCCAAAATGTGCTGCTGATCCCCAATACTGCCTTGCGGTTTTCACCCACCCAGGCGGATGCTACATCCGCCAAATCGGGTAGCAACATCATGGGCACCATGATGCCGCGTATGCCTAGAACTGGTGCGCGCAAAACAGTCACCGGCAATGGTATATCCAAACAGGTCTGGGTGTTGCGTGATGGTGCGCCGGTCGCCGTGAACATCACTCCTGGCATCAGCGACGGACGCATGACCGAAATCACCGGTGGCGATTTGAAGGAAGGCATGGCCATCATCACCGACCAGCGCGGCACAACCAGCACCAAACCATGAGCGTGGAATTGATTGAGCTAGCCGGCGTGACCAAGGTCTATGGCCGAGGTGCCACGGCCTTGCAAGCGCTCAAAGGGGTCGATTTGCGCATTGACGCAGGCGACTTTGTAGCCATCATGGGGCCTAGTGGTTCGGGCAAATCGACTGCTATGAACATGCTGGGCTGCCTGGACAGTCCCACCACGGGAGCTTATCTGTTTAACGGTACGCATGTTGAAAATTTGACCCGTGACCAGCGTGCGCTCCTTCGCAGGCGTTACTTGGGATTTGTGTTTCAGGGCTTTAACTTGCTGGCGCGAACCTCTGCCCAGGAAAATGTTGAGTTGCCGTTGTTGTACCGTGGCGAGCCTGCCAAAAAACGCCACGCTTCAGCCAAAAAAGCCTTGGCATCGGTGGGATTGGCAGGTTGGGAACACCACACCCCGGCAGAGCTGTCAGGAGGGCAACAGCAGCGCGTAGCCATTGCGCGTGCCATTGTGACTGAGCCAACGGTGTTATTGGCGGATGAACCCACCGGCAATCTGGACACCAAACGCAGCCATGAAATCATGGAACTTCTCTGGAATCTCAATGCAGATCATGGCATTACCGTGCTGATGGTGACGCACGAGGGTGACATGGCACAGTATGCCAAACGCATCGTTCATTTTGTCGATGGTGTGGTGGCGAGCGACGCACGCAATGCCCATCCCACCGCGTTTCAAATCCCCGTCAAGGAGGCTGCCTGATGTGGCTGAGCACCCTTTTATTAGCCTTGCGCTCCATAAGACGCAACTTGCTTCGCTCATTTCTGACTGTATTGGGTATTGTGATTGGCGTGAGCGCCGTCATCACCATGGTCACAGTGGGCAACGGGGCGACTTTGGCGATTCAAAACCAGATTGCGGGTTTGGGCACCAATTTGCTGCAAGTGCGCCCGGGTCAGCGTATGGGACCTGGCGGAGGCGGCGGTGGTGCGCCTGCGTTCAAGGAAGCTGATGCCAGGGCGATTGCCTCCCAGGTCAGCGGCTTGCTGGCAGTAGCTGCTGAAGCACGAAGTTCTGCCACGGTGGTACTTGATGGCCGCAATTGGAACAGCAGCATCACAGGCAGCAGCAACGACTGGCTCATCACCGGCAACTGGACGATCTCTGACGGGCGGTCATTTACCAATGATGAACAACGCGCCGGTGCGGCCGTCTGCCTGATAGGTCAAACCGTGCAACGCGAACTCTTTGCCAATCGTCTGGCTGTAGGGGTTTTGATTCGCGTCAAGCAAATCACCTGTGAGGTCATTGGTGTGCTGGCATCCAAAGGGCAAGGTGCTTTTGGCAATGACCAGGATGACCTGGTTCTCATGCCTTTGTACACGCTACAGAGGCGCGTTACTGGCAACACCCGTGTCAACACTCTGTTGGTATCCATGCAAGATGGCAGCAACCCCGAACGTGTCAAAGCATCATTGACCCAATTGCTGCGTGAGCGCCGCAAGCTCGCTGAAGGCGATGAAGACAACTTTAACGTACTTGACACCAAACAATTGGGCGACACCTTTGCCAGCACCACCAAGGTAATGACCACGCTCCTAGGTGCAGTAGCGGCGGTCAGTTTACTGGTGGGTGGCATTGGCATCATGAACATCATGCTAGTCAGTGTGACCGAACGAACCCGAGAAATCGGCCTGCGCCTGGCCATTGGCGCAATGGAAGGTGAGGTGTTGCTGCAGTTTTTGATAGAAGCCGTGGTGCTCGCAGCCATTGGCGGCCTGATTGGCATGGTGCTGGCGCTGGGTGCATCGGTGGGTCTGGCCTACTTTATGAGCGTGCCTTTTGTCTTTAGCCCCAGCGTCAATTTAATTGCATTTATTTTTTCTGCAGGCATTGGCGTGGTCTTTGGCTATTTTCCGGCACGCAGTGCAGCCCGACTGGACCCCATTGAAGCGCTAAGGCACGAGTAATTCTCTGGCGCGTTCAACTGATGAAGTCAGGATCATTTGCGTCGTTACAAGTCACTGATGTGGCTTAGGATATGGTCAACAATAACTTCCACATTTGGCCGTCTGGTTTGGGATGCAACGCTAGGCGCAAATCGTGCGGTGTGGCTCAGCCACATAAGCGATTTGTAACGACGCAATGCGCCCAAATCTGACGGCCAAATGCACAACTTATTATTGACCATATCCTTAGTCACACTCTGTGGTCAAATTATGATTTTCCATGACTGCCACGCTTCGGAGGGACTTTGAAAACCATACACAAATCGGCCAAACTGGCCAACGTCTGTTACGACATCCGCGGCCCCATCATGGACGCTGCGCGTCAAATGGAGGAAGAAGGGCACAAAATCATCAAGCTCAACATTGGCAATCTGGCGGTGTTTGGCTTTGATTCTCCTGAAGAAATTCAGCAGGACATGATTCGCAACCTGCCCAACTCGGCAGGTTATTCTGACAGCAAAGGCATTTTTGCAGCGCGCAAAGCAGTGATGCACGAAACCCAAAAGCAGGGGATTGCAGGGGTCACGCTCGACGATATTTACCTGGGCAACGGTGCAAGCGAATTGATAGTGACGGCCACCAATGCCTTGCTTGACAACGGTGACGAGATTTTGCTGCCTTCACCGGATTACCCTTTGTGGACGGCCGCTGCCAGTCTGTCAGGCGGCACACCAGTGCATTATTTGTGCAATGAAGCCAATGGCTGGATGCCGGATTTGGCCGACCTTCGCTCCAAAATCACCTCAAAAACCAGGGCGGTGGTGGTCATTAACCCCAACAATCCTACGGGTGCGCTGTATTCTGAAGACATTCTCAAGGTGATCGTGCAAATGGCCCGCGAGTTTGGTTTGGTTGTTTTTGCCGATGAGGTGTATGACAAGGTTTTGTATGACGGTGTCAAACACAAGGCGATGGCTTCCTTGAGCGACGATGTTTTGACACTGACCTTTAATTCACTCTCCAAAAGCTACCGATCCTGCGGCTATCGGGCGGGGTGGATGGTGGTCTCTGGCGACAAAAAACCGGCGCGAGACTATATCGAGGGTTTGAACATGCTCGCAAACATGCGCTTATGCTCCAACGTGCCAGGTCAGTTTGCTATTCAGACGGCCTTGGGGGGCTACCAAAGCATCAACGATTTGGTTGGCGAGGGAGGTCGCCTGCGTCGCCAGCGCGATTTGGCGTATGAGTTGATCACCGCCATTCCCGGCGTGAGCTGCGTCAAACCCTCTGCCGCGCTGTACATGTTTCCAAGGCTTGACCCCACCGTCTATCCCATTGCCGATGACCAGCAGTTTTTTCTGGAATTGCTTCAAGAAACCAAGGTCATGCTGGTGCAAGGCACAGGTTTTAACTGGCATGAACCTGACCATTTTCGGATGGTATTTTTGCCGCATGAAGATGAGTTGCGTGTGGCGATTGGCCGTATGGCTCGGTTTTTGGAAAACTACCGCAAGCGGCACAGCAATTAAATTGCTCATTTTTTTTATAGCTAACTATGTATATGCAGCGTGGGTTATAGGCCTATTTCATCATTTTTTTTTAGGAATTTTATGAATCCAATTCAAGTTGGCCTGATGGGCATCGGTGTGGTGGGGTCGGGCACTTTCAATGTGCTCAAGCGCAATCAGGAAGAAATCAAACGTCGTGCAGGTCGCGGTATTGAAATAACCATGGTGGCTGATCTTGACGTAGCGCGTGCGCGTTCTCTGGTAGGACCGAATGTCAAGGTGGTAAGCGACGCACGCGCCCTCATCACCCATCCTGAGATTGACATTGTGATTGAACTGATAGGTGGTTGCGGCATTGCCAAAACATTGGTATTGGAAGCCATTGCTGCGGGCAAACATCTGGTGACAGCCAACAAAGCGCTGCTGGCCGTTCATGGCACCGAAATTTTTGCCGCAGCCTCAAACCAGGGTGTGATGGTGGCGTTTGAAGCCGCAGTGGCAGGAGGCATTCCCATCATCAAGGCACTGCGAGAAGGTTTAACCGCCAACCGCATCCAGTGGATTGCCGGCATCATCAACGGCACCACCAATTTCATTTTGAGTGAAATGCGCGACAAAGGTCTGGGGTTTGATGTGGTGCTGAAAGAAGCGCAACGTCTGGGTTATGCCGAAGCCGATCCCACGTTTGACATTGAAGGGGTTGATGCCGCACACAAAGCCACCCTGATGAGCGCCATTGCCTTTGGCATTCCCGTGCAGTTTGACAAGGCTTATGTGGAAGGCATCACCCAATTGGGCGCATCAGACATTCAATATGCACAACAACTGGGCTACCGAATCAAGCTGCTGGGCATCACCAAACGCCGTTTTGGCGATCTGACAAAGGGCACAGTCGATGGCGTGGAACTGCGCGTTCATCCCTGTCTGATTCCATCCAGGCGACTGATTGCCAACGTGGAAGGTGCGATGAACGCGGTGATGGTGCAAGGCGATGCCGTGGGCACTACCTTGTATTACGGCAAGGGCGCAGGTTCAGAACCCACTGCAAGCGCCGTGATTGCAGACCTGGTTGACATCACCCGACTGCACACGGCGGATGCCGCCCACCGCGTGCCACACCTCGCCTTTCAGCCCAACGCCATGAGCGATTTGCCCATCTTGCCCATGAGTGCCGTCATCACCAGCTATTACCTGCGCCTGCGTGTGGTGGATGAAACCGGTGTTTTGGCCAAAGTGACCAGCATTTTGGCGCAATCCAACATCAGCATTGATGCCATGCTCCAGCGCGAAGCCGATGAAGTGGGCAGTGAAAACCAGCCCGCCCAAACCGATTTGGTTATTCTGACGCACGATTGCGTAGAGTCCTGCATGAATGCTGCCATTGCCCGGATGCAGGCCTTACCGAGTGTGTTGCAGACGATTGTTCGCATTCGCAAGGAAGATTTGGCGTAAGTTTTGCGGTGAACGTGATGAGTGATTCGTCAAGGTGCGTTTCGAAGTGATGTGGGCTGCACCAACACCAAACATGCTATGATTTTTGTGGTATTTCACGATTAAGAAATCGGCCTCTAACGCCCGTCCCACTTGCGTAGAGTGCTATAAATAAATATAATCAATTAGATAGTGTCTGAACGAAAAGTCATTTTACTTTTAATAATCATAATATTACATCTCCTTTTCAAAACGAAGATTTTTAGAAAAGTAGCCGTTTAGGCCGAATTTGCGGCGTTGCTATAGCT
>CAIYWD010000267.1 GCA_903929815.1 uncultured beta proteobacterium | reverse complement strand
ATCTTGCCCGCATTGGTTTGGTTGTGCCAAAAGCGATCAAGATGCCCGCGCTCCCAGGAATGATGCTATGATTTTTTGCGATATTTCATATTAAGAAATCGGCCTCTAACGCACGTCCAGCTTGCATAGTTCGCTATGATTTTTATAACTTAGGTCAGGCATGACAGGTGCCACATCACGCTGAATCGCGTCGTGAAAGTTCAATGCGAACGCATTTTGGTGCGCAGGCGCGCAATGGACTGGCTGTGCAATTGACACACTCGTGATTCTGTGACCTTCAATACGGCAGCGATTTCTTTGAGGTTCATGTCCTGCTCGTAGTACAAGCTCATGATGTGTTGTTCGCGCTCGGGCAAGTTTTTGATGGCTTCGACCAAAGCCTGACGTAATCGCTGGTCACTCAAAATGTTGACAGGATCAGCGTTGGGGTCGCCCATATGGCGGTCCAGAAAACCATCTTCATCATCTGAGTTGTTGGTCATGTCTTCGAGATAGACCAACTGACTGCCCCGAACCTTGGTGAGCATGCTTTGGTAGTCTTCCAGACTGATACCCATGTCTGCTGCAATTTCGCTCTCTAGCGGGCTACGGCCTAAACGATGTTCGAGGCGGCGCATTGATTCTTCAATGTCTCTTTGACTTTTGCGTGTACTGCGTGACACCCAATCGTATTCGCGCAGTTCATCGAGCATCGCACCTCGAATGCGTTGTGTGGCAAAGGTTTCAAACTGAACCCCTTGGGTGGCTTCAAAACGTGACAGGGCCTCGGTCAGGCCAATGAGTCCCACTTGAATCAGATCATCCACTTCCACATTGGCTGGCAACTTGGCCATCATGTGAAACGCGAGCTTGCGAACAAGGGGTTGATATTGACGAATCAACGCATTACGATCAAGTTGCCCTTTGGCGGTGTACATCAATGCAAAACCCCGGCCTCATCATCGTGCAATTCGACACTGTTTTCAAGCAGTTGAAGTGCCAGGCGTTGAATATCGTCTTCGGTACGCCCATCTTGACGAGCTGCGCGTATGGTCAGGGCATCAGGATGAAAGCCCAGAAAGGTTTGGGTGCAGTGTTGCAAGTGGTGCAAAGAGGAGTTCATGACCGTATCGACATTTGACATCAGTGCAATGTTAGCAACAGTTGGGCGCAATCGCTCGTACAAGAGTAAATGTTTTATGACACGATAGGCACTTATGGAAGATGAGGTCTGAGATGTCAGTAGCACAAGAGGTGATAGGCTGGTGTCTCTGAACATCTGTGGCAATAGCGTGGCATGGGTATAGATCAAAACGACACCGTAGTTGCCAAAGATATGGCCTAACATGTCATATGTTGTGGGGTTGTTAGACAAAAACTCCAGCCCAAGGGTTGCGGGCATCACCCCCCATAACTCTGAAAAATTGTCCTGATCAAAATGAAGATGCAAGTTGTTGAGTAGTTGCAGCAAGCCGGGATTGTCGTTTGTTTCTGGAGTCATGCCGTCGAGTACCAGCACGGAAAGACCCATGCTGTCCCACGCGCTGCACAAGCTCCACAGCATGGGTAATTCAATCTGTCGCTGCCCGTGACTGACTACGGCTACGAGCCTCGGTACTGTTGGACTGGCAAGCCCCCATAAACCGCAGGCCTGGTGAACATCTGCATCAAGCATGGCATCTGCCCATGGGCACTTCTGCAGACTCCGAGAAAAAGAAGTTCAGTTCTTCAGCTTTGGGGTCATACGCCGATTTGGCAAATGTGCGCATAGACAAGGCTGTCAACTTGGCGGCATCGGCACGTTCCCAATCTTGAGGTACTTTTTGGCCGATCGTGGTGCCGCGCAGGATCAGTTGATGGCGTATGCAGGTGTCAAGCGCAGGTCCCATTTTGGCGGCTTCATCAATTTTGGACAGGATGGTGTGTTGCGATTCGCCACTTTTGAACTGTGCCACGGCATCGTCCAGGGTATCACCGTGGCTGCCAGCGTTAAGAACCAGCAAACGCTTGATGCCGGGCAAGTCGAGCATGTCGAGCATGTCACGCTTGCGTGGGTCATTGGGGGCTAGACCAGTGGTATCAATGAGTACCATTTTTTTATTGGACAACAGGCCAAGCAAATCTTGCAGGGCAGGACGGTCGTGGGCCAAATGCGCGACCACACCCAACATGCGACCATAGGCACGTAATTGCTCATGCGCACCCACGCGATAGGTATCCAGGGTAATCAACCCGACACTGTTGGTACCGTGCGTTCTCGCACACAGACCTGCGAGCTTGGCTGCGGTAGTGGTTTTCCCTACACCAGTCGATCCTATCAATGCCAAAGAACCGCCTTCTTCAAGGAGTGACTGTGTTGTGGCATCGGTTCGTAAATTGCGCACCAGAACATCCGTTACCCAGCGCGTGGCCTCTGTTGTATCAAAATTTTCTGGCATACGCTCAAGAATGGTACGCGCTAGGGTGGGTGAATAGCCGCAGCGCAACAGTTTGAGCATCAGGTTGGTTTGAATGGGATTTTGGCGCGCTTGTCCTAGCCAGGTCAGGGTGTTAAAGCGCTCTTCAATCATGGATTTCATGGCATGCAGTTCATCTGCAATGCCGTGTGAAAGCGAAGGTACAGGTGCTGGTGCAGGTACTGGTGCAGCGCTGGGCTGCAGGTTGGGGCGTGCCTTTTGGCTCTGTTGCCAGTGCGCAGGGGATGTGGCTTGTATGGAACTGTTTTGTTTTTCAGGTTTGACAAAGGTGCTGGTGACAGGCCGATCTGGCATGGTGTCAGGGATAGGGGTGTTCAGTGCTTCCTGACGACGGCGCAACATACGCTCGCGCACATAGTCTTGAAACGACAAGGTGCTCATGGCCAGTTGCGTGGCATCATCTACCACAGCGCTGTTGGGGTTCACCTGCGCAGCAGACACCATCTTGCGCGAAATCGTTTGGCCAGTCTGTCCTGATGGGCGTGTGCCTTGACGCACTGCATCTGCCTGATCCAGTTCCGCCAGAGTGTCTTCACCCGTGGCAATGACTTCAATACCAGTGGGTGTAGCGCGGTTGGACAATATCAGTGTGCCATCACCAAAGGTCATTCTCGCTTTGGCCAGCGCCTCGCGGGATGTCTGGGCGGTGAATTTCTGGATGTTCATGATGCTGCACCTTTCAGGATGGGGCCGATGCGAATGGTGTGTGTGTCAGGAATTTCGCTGTGTGCCAGCACCTGTAGGCGCGGCGCCATCCGGCGCACCAGACGAGCAATGGCGTTGCGAATCGAGTCGGGCACCAGCAAACATGCGGGAATACCAATCTCTTCTTGTTTCATGGCCATTTCAGCCGCTTTTTGTGTCAGTATATCTGCCACACCCGGGTCAAGGGCTTGGCCTGTGTTGTTGCCCAAGGCTTGAACCAGCAGACGCTCCAGAGGGGGGTCAATGGCAATCACATTGAGTTCACTCACAGGGCCGTAAATTTGTTGCACGATGGCCGGTGACAAGGCAATGCGTACACGCCTGGCCAGTTCAACAGGGTCAGACACTGTGGTGGCGTGTTCGGCGATGGTTTCGATGATGGTGCGAATGTCACGAATATGAACCGACTCTTCAAGCAGCAGTTGCAATACTTTCTGAAATACGGCGATGGAGACCATTTTGGGAACCACTTCTTCAATCAATTTTGGGGCTTGTTTGCTTACATATTCAACGAGTTGCTGTGTTTCTGTTCTACTTAACAACTTGGCAGCTTGCACTTGCATCAAGTGTGACAAATGTGTGGCCATTACAGTCTCGGAATCAACCACGGTAAACCCTGCCATTTGTGCCGCTTCTTTTTGTTGGCTGTCTATCCAGTGTGCAGGCAGACCAAAAGCGGGGTCGGTTGTGGGGGTGCCAATCAGAGGCGTGGTAATACCGCCTGGATTGATGGCCAGGAATTGACCCGGAAAGGCTTCCCCTTCGCCCACGATGACACCGCGTGAGGTAATGCGGTAGCCACTGGGTTTAAGTTCCAGGTTGTCACGTACATGCACCGGCGGGGGTAAAAAGCCAACTTCCTGGGCAAATTTGCGCCGAACGCCCTTGATGCGCGTGAGCAAATCCCCCTGGCGATTTTTATCTACCAACGTAATCAACCGATACCCCAGTTCCAGCCCCAGTTGATCCACGGGTTGCAGATCGTCCCAACTGGCTTCGCCGTCTGATGCAGGCGCAGGTGCTGCGGTACTCTCGGGTTCTGGTTCGGGTTGGTGTGCCAGCATCCAGGCGCCATAACCCAGCAAAAAGGCAACACCTAAAAACACCACATGCGGCATACCCGGAATAAGGCCCAAGATGCCCATGATGCCGGCGCTGATGCCAAGCACCCTGGGTGACAAAAACATCTGGGTCACAATTTGGCCGCTCAAATCACGGTCTTTGCCCACGCGTGACACCACCATGGCTGCTGCTACCGAAATCAACAAGCCCGGAATTTGCGCCACCAGTGCATCGCCAATGGCGAGCAGAATATAGGTGTCAGCGGCTTGACCAGCACTTAAACCATGTTGCAACATGCCGATGGCAAAGCCGCCTATCATGTTGATGAGCAAAATTAAAATACCTGCTACGGCATCACCGCGAACAAATTTCGATGCACCGTCCATTGAGCCAAAAAAGTCAGCTTCTTCAGAGACTTCAGCACGACGACGTTTGGCTTCTTTTTCATCAATCAGGCCGGCGTTTAAATCTGAATCGACGGCCATTTGTTTGCCAGGCATGGCATCTAGTGCAAACCGTGCAGAGACTTCGGCAATACGCTCTGCACCTTTGGTCACCACCACAAAGTTGATGACGACCAAAATTGAGAACACAATCAAACCGACTGCAAAATTTCCGCCAATCAAAAAATGACCAAAGGCTTCAATCACCGCGCCAGCAGCGCCTGGGCCTGTGTGGCCTTCCAACAGAACCACGCGGGTCGATGCCACGTTGAGCGACAGTCTCATCAAGGTGGTCAGCAACAAAACTGCCGGAAATGCTGCAAAATCCAGAGGCCGAATCATGTAAGCTGCCACCATCATCACCATCAAAGCCACCGAGATGTTGAAGGTGAAAAAAGTGTCGAGCATCCATGCTGGCAAGGGCAGCACCATCATGGACAAAATGGCAACCACCAAGATGGGAGCGGCAGCACTTTGAGCAACCGCTGTATTGTTATCAAGCCACTGCTTGATGGGTTGCACGGAGATTTTCATGGTGTTGCGGTGGTGGATACCACTTTAGACAAAGGATCAAGTTCGGGTGGCACAAATGGCAGTGGCGGCTCATCAGGCATGGGGCCATCGCCACGCATGGCTGCTTTCAAGCGGTAAATATAGGCCAGCACCTGAGCGACAGCGGTGTAGAGGCTTGTGGGAATATCCTGATCCAGCTCGGCATTGGCATACAGGGCGCGTGCCAGCATGGGTGACTGCAACACGGGAATGGATTTTTCCTTGGCAATATCACGAATTTTGAAAGCCATCAAATCAGCACCTTTGGCAATGACACGCGGCGCGTTCATGCTTTGATCGTCGTAACGCACTGCAACAGCGTAGTGGGTGGGGTTCATCAGTACAAAGTCGGCCTTGGGAACTGCTTTGATACTGTTGCCATTGGCAATTTCGCTTTGCCGTTTACGCATACGGCCTTTCATTTCTGGATTGCCGTCTGATTCTTTGCCTTCTTGTTTGACTTCCTGGTGCGACATCTTCAGGCGTGATGCATGCAAAAACCTTTGTAAAGGAACATCTGCCATGGCAACTGCCAAAATCACCAAAAGCATCAGCCCCAAGCCCTTGTAAAGCCATTGACTCAAGTGTCCAATGGCCCAGCTTGATGGTTGCAAAACCAAGGCACTCAGGGTGTTAATACTGGAAGAGAGATAAAGATAGCTGATGGTCAGCAGCATGGCTGTAATAAAAATCATCTTGACCACTTCAAAGAACTTGTCTTTGGAAAACAGATGACCCAAGCCAGAAATGGGGTTAAGACGGCTAAAGTCAGGCATGATGGGTTTGAGACTGGCCACCCATCCACCTGCTGCAACCGTGCTGCCCACTGTCACCGTCAGCACGACGCCACCAAATATGGCGCTGATAACAAGGCCTACAGCGACCATCGTGCCCAGCCGGTGAAGCATGGTCAGAGGGTCATGGACAGCTTGAGCATCGAAAAGAAGCTGCAAACTTAGCTCGTTTTGCAGACGATCAAACATCATTGGGCCAAAAGCGATCAAGCAAACGGCACCTGTGCCCAAGATGGCCAAATGGGTTAAATCGCGAGAGCGGGCGGCCTGTCCGTCTTCGCGAGCTTTGTCTAGCTTGCGTTCGGAGGCGGGTAGGTTGCGGTCTTGACTGCTGGATTCCATGATAATGATACGGTTTTATCCATTTTCATCATCGCCTTGAAAAACTAAAGGAAGAAAAGCAGGTGATTTGCTGCCCTGATTGAAAAACCGTCAAAAACCCAGACTGGCCAATAAATCATCCACCTCAGATTGCCCTTGAACAACGTCAGGGTTACCTTCAGGATGGATCACAGGGCCGTGCAAAACAAGTTCAGCAGGTTTGGGTTGCGTATGCACATCGGGTGGGGCAGTCAAAATGAGCAACTGAACAAGTTGCTCTTCAATGTTGGCTGCCAGGCTCACGACTTTGGTGATAACCTGCCCCGTCAAATCATGAAAGTCTTGGGCCATCATGATGTCAGTCAGATTTTGGTCAATCCCCTGGGTGGCTTGTTCAATGTCCAAAATAAAATTCATCACATGCCCACGCGCAACGGCCGCGACGGGGTCTTGGGCGACAAGAGCACCCACACGTTTGGCTTCTGCTGCAATGTAATTATGGTGAGCTTTGGCTTGATCAACGCTGTTGAGAACTTTTTCAGCGGCCTCGCCGGTCAGTCGCGCAATGTAAGACAAACGACTCTTGGCATCGGGAAGCTCACCGGCCCAAATTTTCACCTTGTCTGTCAAACCCAGACCGTTCAGTGAATCATGCAGTTGACGTGTGAGTGAACCTAAACGCTGATGCACATCTTGCGGCACAGTCGGCAGACAAGGGGCAGTTGTCACGCTGTTCACTTCAACCCCATCTTGGTCAAAATTAAATTGACCTTGTCTTCAAGAGTGGCTTTGGTGAACGGTTTGACGATATAACCGGCAGCACCTTGCTGGGCAGCCATGATGATGTCTTCCTTGCGTGCTTCGGCTGTCACCATCAGCACCGGAATGTGTTTGAGTCTTTCGTCTTTTTTGACTTCAGCAAGCAACTGAAACCCGTTCATGTTGGGCATATTGATGTCACTCACCACAAAATCAAAACTGCCATTTCTCAGCTTGTGCAATGCCACAGCACCATCTTCAGCTTCATCAGCTTCGGTGTAACCGCTTTCCTTGAGCAAATTGCGAACAATGCGACGCATCGTTGAAAAATCATCCACCACCAAAAATTTAAGCGTACTGGCCATAAGATTGCCTTTCGATGGTGCTAACTAACTCTGACATAACTGACATAAATCGGTATCGGTTCATATTGACTTGATCCTAATGGTTGATCACTTGGTTGACATTAGTATCTGTTAGGGGAGGTTCAACTGCCACTTCAGAACGCCTTGGACCCAGCAATCGCTCTTCAGCCTCACGCGTCATCACAGTAATGCTGATTCTACGGTTAGCCGCACTGCGCGGATTGTCTGTATCTTGCAACACACTCGAAGCCAATCCCATCACGCGGGCTATTTTGTCGTCAGGCATGCCAGCAGCTACTAGCTCGCGGCGCGAGGCATTGGCCCTGTCAGCCGACAACTCCCAATTGCTATAGCCATGAACACCCAAACCGTAGGGTGTTTGGTCGGTGTGCCCGTCCAAACTGATTTTGTTGTCAACGTCAAACAGGGCGGCACCAATTTCACGCAAGATGTTATGCATGTAAGGTTTGACAATGGCGCTGCCACTGTCAAACATGGGGCGCTTTTGATCGTCCACAATCTGGATTTGCAGACCATCGGGAGTCATGCGCAGACTAATTTGTTTGCTAAATTCTGCCAAACTGGGTGTGTTGGAGATAATGGCGCTGATAGTGGCGCTGAGTTCGGCGAGTTTTTGTGCATCTTGTTTGGCACGTTCTGCTTTTTTTTGTTCCTTCGTCGACTTTTTGACCTTGCCATCTCCACGCCTGGATAGACCAGACGATTGCGTCAAGTCGCTACCGCCCCCGGTGACGATGCTCGCACTGGCTCCTGCGCCGGTGCCCCCTTGCATGGCCACTCTGAGTGGTGACTGAAAATAATCTGCAAGCCCTTTTTTGTCGCCCTCAGATGTGCTTCCAAGCAGCCACATCAGCAAAAAAAAGGCCATCATGGCAGTTACAAAGTCAGCGTAAGCAATTTTCCAGGCACCTCCATGCACTGAGTGGCCACCTTTTTTGATCCGCTTGATGATGATGGGCTGGAGTTTTTTGGCTTCGTTTGCCATAATCCTGGATTCCTTAGTTGAACGCGCTCGGGTGGGCTACTGGCGGCACATCAGGGTAGGCGTGACGACGCGGTAGGCTACTGCCTGCAAGGAAGAACAACACCCTCAGACGAGTCGCTTGTAGCTCCATCGGGTGCGTAGCGCTTTCACCCAAAGTGTGAACTCCATTGAAGTAACAAATATCAATTTTCATAACGGTTTAGTGAAGATAATAAGCGGTCAACCGAGGAATATGGGATAAAAGTCTGTTCCTTATTTCCTTTTAACAAAAGCTTCGAGTTCAATAAAGCTCGGTCTATCGGTAGAGTAAAGCACTTTACGACCAAACTCAATGGCGGTGGCGGGGTTATAACCTTGCATACTGGCTAGCAATGTGGTCTTAATGCACTGAAACTCTTTACTTGCTTCTTCTACCTTCTGCTCAAGCAAACCCGCTAGGGGTTCAGCAAAAGCGTAAGCCAGCAAAATGCCCAAAAACGTCCCAACCAGTGCAGATGCGATCATGCCACCCAACACAGCAGGCGGCTGCCCCACAGAACCCATGGTGTTAACCACACCCAAAACCGCAGCCACAATTCCAAAGGCGGGTAAACCACCCGCTACGCGTTGCAATGCAGCCACTGCTGCATGTTCTTCGGCATGATGGGTGTCAATTTCACTGTCCATCAAAGACTCAATTTCATGGGCATTTAAATTGCCAGAAACCATCATTCTTAAATAATCAGTAATGAATTCAACAACATGGTGATCATGACCAACTTCTCCATGCTTTTTAAAAATTTCAGAGGAATGTGGTTCTTCAACATCTTTTTCAATAGCCATCAAACCCTCTTTGCGTGCCTTTTGCAAAATATCATAAAGCAGCGCCAATAAATCCATGTAACGAGCTTTGGTGTACTTGCTGCCCTTAAAACAGGTTCCTAAGCCCTTCATGCTGGACTTGATGACTTTCATCTGGTTGTTGGCAACAAAAGCACCCATGGTGGCACCACCAATGGTGATTATTTCGAACGGCAACGCTTTGAGCAACACGCTCATGTTGCCACCGTGGAAGATGTAAACTCCAAAAACGCACACCAAAACAATTAACCAACCAACGATGACAAACATAAGGTAAGTGCGTCTGGTGAAACCCGGACTTCAAAAAAGGCGGCACACCATGTGCCGCCCGCCCCTATCATATCGCAAGCAAAAACGTAGCGTTTTTAGATAAAAATACATCCAAAGCCACATCCCATTCTATTTTCGATTCAATACGACATCCATAATTATAATTAGTTTCAGAGATATGAATTACAAGATTGTTGCATTATTAAAATAAAAATGGAATGATGTGCGTAAGTTGATTTGTTTTTAGGATATGGTCAACAATAAGTTGTGCATTTGGCCGTCAGAGTTAAAGATGCAATGCCAGGCGCAAATCGTGCGGTGTGGCCCAGCCATATAAGCGATTTGTAACGACGCAGTGCGCCCAAATCTGACGAGCCAAATGCGAGACTTATTATTGACCATATCCTTAACTCACGGTTCGCTTATTTCAACCCCCAGTTCTTGAGATTGCCGGGTGCGATTCAAAGTGATGTGGGATTCTGGGAGCGAGGGCATCTCGCCCTCGGGTGTTTCGATGGCAAGATGCCCT
>CAIYWD010000266.1 GCA_903929815.1 uncultured beta proteobacterium | reverse complement strand
TAGGGGGGATTTGGTTTTTGTATTGCACCACATCACTTTGAAACGCACCCCTCGCTCCCAAGAGTGATGCTATGATTTCTGAAGTCTTTTACGATCAAGAAATCAGCCTCTAACGCACGTCCCACTTGCTTAGTTTGCTATGATTTTTGCAACTTAAGTCAGGCATGGCAGACACCACATCACTTTGAAACGCAACCGAAGCAAATATGGATTCCATAGCGGGTGCGTTTCAAACTGATGTGGAATGTGTGCCCGAAACCTGGGAGCGAGGGTGTCTCGCCACCGCTCCCTTGTATAGGAAACCACCTGCCCAACAGGGCATGACTGCGGGCTAGGTGGTGGTTTTTACAGTTACGAAGGGCACTTCACGTCTTTACCGGCACCAGCTACCCAGCGGACGTTACCAAACGAGGCGATGAAAGGCTTGTCGGTATCCACCAGGAACGGTGTCTGCATGCGTGTAAAGCTGAATGTTTTTTCTGCGACAAAGCAAGACAGCGGTATGGTGACTGTGCTCTTGGTTTCAGTCGCCAGATTTGTGAACACGGCCGTAGCGACCACCGTTGCAATATCTGGGTATGTGCTGTCTATGCGTAACGTGACAACCCCAGTTGGTTTCTGATGAACGATCGTGTCAAACACCAATGCACTGTCAGCGTTTAGATAGCTTTGCCGGTCGATCTGCGCTTTGGATTGGGCGTAAAACTGCCCCGTTGAACCTTGGCCTTTGGCTGCCACGTCTTCCACGCCAGTCCAAGTGACCTTTTTAGCATCATTCGCTGCGTCAATTTGCGTGGTCTCGACCTTGATAGAAGCATGACCCTTACTTAAATCTGTGCCGATGGGGTCATACCATTTTGCGTATTTACCACCTTCTGGCGATCCAAGGGCAAGCAAGTAGGTGGCATTCTCGGTCTGCTTGAATATCTCAAGATCGGTCGTTGCCTTGTCGGTGGTTATTGTGGAACCATCGCACTTCACCGCGTCGGCATCATTTGCCACATTGGGCACCCAGCGGATGTTGGCAAACGAAGCAACGAAAGGCTGGTTGGTGGAAATCAGGAATGGTGTCAGCAGTTCTTTGAAGCTGAAATTTTTTGTGGTATCACTATCTGGCACAACAACAAAGCACTTCAGCGGCAATTTGACCGAACGCTTACCTAGGTTTTTGAACAAGGCAGAAACGTCCATTGAGGCAATGTCTGGATACCCGCTGTCCAATCGCATCTCGACCTTCCCAATCGGTGACTCATGGACGATGGTGTCAAACACCAGTGCAACATCGGCAGCAGCGTAACTACCTAAGTTGCGCGATTTCAAATCGTTGGGCTGGACGTAGAACTGTCCCGTCCCATCGTCGTACTGAGAAGTGCTTTTCTGGCCTGTCCAAGTGACTTTCTTGGCATCCCCCTGCACGGTGACATCCGCGGTCTCAACCTTGATGGCCATGAGCGCCTTGGTCAGGGCTGTACCGATCGGGACATTCCACTGGCCATCCTCTGCTGAACCGATGAAAAGCGCGTAGGGATATTTCTCGGTCTGATTGAATAATTCAAGGTTGGTTGTCGCCTTGTCACCCGTAGTGGCCGTTTCGCCACAACCATAGGCACGAGTGGTTTCATCCAGTTTGGTCCAAGTCTTGTCGTCGTCGTAAGTCAGACCAAACCCATAGGCAAACAGTGGGTCGTAGCCCTGTTCACCTTTGTTAAGTGCAGTTGGGCAGGCGGATTTTGGCCAAGAGAAGGACAACTTTCCAGTCACAGGAAAATTCACAGCTCCCTGCGCATCGCGAAACAACACGTCGGCAATACCTTTGCCTTCAGTGCCAGGCAGCCAGGCGACGACGAATGCGTCTGATCGATTGAGTTCCTGATTAACCATTAACGGACGGCCCGTCACGAACACAGTGATAACGGGTACGCCCTTGTTACTAACTGCATTGAGTACTGCCAGGTCGTCAGGGGTGCGTCGTGCATGCTCTAGCGTTCCGGTCGTTCCATCGATATCGCCGTTCCCTTCAGCATAAGGCGTTTCGCCAATCACGGCTATCACGGCCTTGTACTGAGTGAAGTCGATCCCGCTTGTAGTGCCAGGGTTGTCAACATTGCTCGCGCCTGCAGCATCCTGAATACCGGCAAGAATACTGTCAGCATTCGGAAAGTCTGTGTTTTTGTTGTCGGTGCCTTGCCAGGTGAGCGACCAACCCCCTGTTTGATTGGGTATGCTGTTGGCGCTCTTTCCCACGACGAGGATTTTTTCACCGCGCTTGATCGGCAGAACCTTGTTGTCGTTTTTCAGAAGAACCAGCGACTTCCGAACGGCTTCACGTGCCAGATCACGCTGTTGCAATTGCTCTGCGATGCCTGCATTCAGGCGCAAGACAGGGCGTTTGGCATCAAAAATCCCCGCACGCATCTTGACGCGAAGAATACGAGTAACGGCATCATTGACCCGTGTCATCGGAATGTCACCCTTTTCCACCTGCAAGATCGTGTTCTTGATAAATGCCTCCCAATCTTGGGGCACCATGATCATGTCAATGCCAGCCTTGATGGCTTGTGAGCAGCTTGTCTCAGTGCAGCCATAGTCTTTCAGTTGGGCGTGACCGTTCCAGTCCCCAATGACAAAACCATCAAGCCCATTTTGGTTTTAAGCACATCGGTGAGCATTTTTCCGACCGTGGTACCAAGGCTTGTGTTGGTCCAGCTACTAAATGATGCCATGACCGTTTGTACCCCGGCACCCAGCGCTGCGTAGTAGCCTGGTCCGTGAATGTTGATCATGTCGCTTTCGCTCGACTTGTTGATGCCCTGGTCATCACCTTGATCAGTACCGCCATCTCCCAGAAAATGCTTGGCGGTGGCAATCACGGTGGGGGTGGTTGTACGGGTAAAGTCGCCTTGCAGACCCTTGACCATGGCATCTGCGTACTTGCTGACAATCTGGGGATCTTCCGAATAGCTTTCGTAAGTGCGGCCCCAACGGTCGTCGCGTGCGACAGCCACCGTTGGCCCGAAGCTCCAGTCGATCCCAGTCGCGGCAACCTGCGTCGCCGTTGCTTCGCCAATACGCTTGATCAAATCAGGATTATTGGCAGCGCCTAGCCCAATGTTGTGCGGGAAGAGGGTGGCGCCATAGACGTTGTTGTGACCGTGAACAGCATCGGTACCCCACATCACTGGAATCTTATTTTTGGAGTCGGCCGCCATGGATGCAGCCCAGTAGTCATCCGCAAGTTTGACCCAATCGGCAGCAGTGGCTTGTTTGTTTTTTTGCGGCCAAGTGCCGCCGCCGTTCAGCACCGATCCGATGTAATACTGCTTTACTTGCTCAGGGGTAATGTCCTTGATCTCGGCCTGAACCATCTGACCTACTTTTTCCTTTAAGGTCATGCCGGTCACGATATCGGCAATTCTGGCTTCCATATTCGCGTCTTTTTGGATGCTACTGGTGACTGTCGGCCAATCGGCGAGTAGCTCCGTCTTGGGGGCAATGTTGGTGTCAGGGCTGGTGTTTGGCAGCGTGCCTGACGAGCCTCCACAGCTCGCCATCAACGCTGCGGCGAGTGCTGCGGCCAATGCTGCACCTAACCGCATGGAAAATAATCTCTGCATGAAATTTCCTTCAATCAAAGTTGGTTGTCAAAATAAACCCGGATCCCCAGTTGAACGCACCTGAACGGGTTACTGATGGTGCATCGTCGCCCTTACCCAGTTACCCAGAGATTAACTGAGAAATCCGTGATAAATGTTACATTATTTCCTTTGTATTTTCTTGGGTATTTTGAAAATTGACCATTTTTGATGTAATTTTTTTCAAATCGTGATGGGCATATTCCTTTTTTAAAGAAGAAATTGCGGTGAATGCAAGATGGCATCACGAAGGGGAAAAATCCAAAGCGTCGTATTTTTAACAATACTGTGACGCAATTGCTATGATGGCATCCTGACGCTGATAACCCAAATGCGCAGGCAACGTACCTAAAAAATAGATGCAAAAATGATCACGGCGTTCCAAAATACTTCGCTCGTGATGGTAAAAACGCTATCTCCACGATGCCTGTCTTTGTGAGAGGCATCAGGAAAATGTATTTGCTGAAGTCTTTGCTGGTGTGCCCCTTGGAGATTGATCATGAGAAGCAGTTCATCACTTAACCATTTCTATCGTACCGTCTGGAATCAGGCCTTGAAAACCATGGTGGCGGTGGCAGAAACCAGCGTTACCCGCTCAAGTTCTGGTGGATCGACAGGTTTTGTGGGGGGTGTTGCAACGGGGCCATCCATGTTGCAATTCTTTAAGCTAAAAACCCTTGCCATGGCCGTGGCTATTGTGTGGACAGCTACACATTTTGTAGCTTATGCGAATCCAGCAGGAGGCGTTGCCATCGTTGGTCAAGCCAGCATGGCTGCCCAGGGCAACAAGCTCACCGTGACCACCCAAAACGGCGCGGGTCTCAACCACTCTGCCATCAACTGGCAAAGTTTCTCCATCCCCAAGGGCGAAACGACATATTTTCAGCAGCCCAACACGGCCAGCATGTCAATCAACCGTGTGGTGACTCAAACTCCGTCACTGCTTTTTGGTACCTTGGGCAGCAATGGACATCTGGTTTTGGTCAATCAGTCGGGCATCACGGTAGGGCAGGGCGCTGTGGTCGATACCGCTGGCTTTACGGCATCTGCTTTGCGCATGAGCGATGCTGACGCGCTGATCGGGCGTTTGAATTTTGGCGAAGCTGGCGCTTCTGGCGCGGGTGTGTCAGTGATGGGCAACATTTTGGCGCGCAGTGGCGATGTGGTCTTAATAGGCTCTGGCGTGGATACCGGCAAAGACGCACTGATTCAATCCCCCAACGGCAACACCATCCTGGCAGCAGGCCAGCACATTGACATCACCGGCAGGGGGCTAGAAGGCATCACATTTCACATCCAAGCCCCTGAAAACCAGGCTGTGAATTTGGGAACCTTAAAGGGCGGTGCCGTGGGTATCTTTGCCGGCACCTTAAAGCACAGCGGGCAAATCAAGGCCAACACCATCAGCTTGGAAGGTGGTCGGGTGGTGCTCAAAGCCAGTGGCGATGCTCTTGTAGAAGGCACTGGCAAGATTGAAGCCACAGGCACGGTGGGCGGCAGTGTGGATGTGTTTGGACAGCGGGTGGCTGTGACTGACCAGGCTGTTGTGGATGTGTCTGGTTCACTGGCTGGTGGCAGCGTGCGTGTGGGGGGCGACTATCAGGGCAAAAATGCCAATGTACCCAACGCCAACGTGACTTATGTGGGTTCGCAGGCTTCGATCTTGGCTGATGCCACGGTCAAGGGCGATGGTGGACGGGTGATTGTCTGGGCAGATGATACGACGCGGGCTTTTGGAAGTATTTCGGCCAAAGGGGGAGGGCAGGGGGGGGATGGGGGGTTCGTTGAAACATCGGGAAAAAAATACCTTGATTTCCGCGCCCACGTGGATACGACTGCTTCACAGGGCATGACGGGCACTTTGCTACTTGACCCCGCCAATATCACAATTCAGTTGAACGACCCCAACATCAATGGCGACGGCACAATGGGCGACGATATCCTTAATGCGACTGACTTGAGTCTGGATGCGTCATTTCCAGGTGCCAACAGCGTGATCACCAGCGCTGCGCTACAAAATTTGCTCCCTGACAACGATGTCACTCTGGCTGCAACCAATGACATTACGGTGTCATCGTCAGTTACTAGATCGTCCGGTGGTACTGCCAAAACACTAACCCTTCAGGCTGGACGCAATATTGCGATTAACAACGGTGTGTTTATTTCTGGCTCAACAGGTAACGCACTTCATGTGACTTTGAATGCGGGTAGTGCCAGCACTATTGCGGGCACGATTGATAACAGTGGTGGTACTACGACACTGAGCGGTTCGACAACACTCAGCGGTACGTTGATGAACGGTACTGTGGTGGTCACTGGTGAGATGCCCTCCCTGAACAGTAGCTTCGGTGTACTGAACGGTGTCACTTTGGGTGATGCCACGCACAACATTCTCAACACCAATGGTATATTGGACATCAACAACGGCCTGACGCTAGCCGATGGTATGACAGTGAACAAAGGCAGCGGTAATTGGAACTTTGTCACTGCGGGCTTGCAACATATTGCGGTGCAAGGCAGTACAGGTACGGCCACTGTCTTCGATGCGGGCGGCACTATTTATGCGACTGCCGGAACATTGCAAATTGACAGTGGGTTGACCGTGCAAGGCTATGGTGGATTTGCCACTTACGGCACAGCGGCCATCATCAATAACGGTAGCGTTATTACCGACGTCGCCGGTAAGGCCTCGACGATATCGGCCTCTACCTTCATCAACAACGGTTCATTGAGTGCTGTAGCGGGTACGCTGACTTTATCCCCGGCAACATTGACCAACACAGGCTCGTTGGATATCCGCGGTGGCACGGTCAACATCCAACCATCGAACACCAGCACTTGGAGCAACGCTGGTAGCATTACGTTGAGCACCGGCACACTGAATGTGAATGGTGGTGTGACCAACTACGGCACACTGTCGGGCACGGGAACGATCACCGTGGGTACGGGCACGGCAGGTCTGATCAATCAGGGCACCATCAACCCCGGCGGCACAGACATCGCAGGAACGCTCACTATCAATGGTGACGTGCAACTGGTCCCCAATTCAGTTCTTAATATGGAAATCGGCGGCGCATCCGCAGGTTCAGAATACGATGTGCTGGCGGTAACAGGCAAGGTAGCGCTGGACGGCACACTCAACAGCACACCCATCAACGGCTTTACGCTCAATGGTCAGAGCTTTGATGTGATCACCGCAGGGACGGCTACCGGCGGCTTTACGACATTGAACTTGCCCGCAGGTGTCAATGGTGCTATCGTGAATGTCCCCATTTATCGACTGACGCACAGCGACATGACTTGTACCGGCGTGTGTTGGGACGGTGGCGCAGGTACTTATGCCTGGGAAGACGACAAAAACTGGACAGGTGATGTGCTTCCTACCGACACCAGCTTGGTGCAGTTGAACCTGGTTTTGGGTGTGGATGCCACATTGTCCAGCACACAAAGCATCAAAGGACTCGATACCGCTATCGACAACAATCTGACGATCAACACAGGGGGCGCGCTGACCCTCAATGACCCTGCCGTGACCTCTCATCTTGCAGGCAATTTGAGGCTTGATGGCGGCAGTTTATTGGGCAATGGTGACCTTAACAGCAGCGGTAACCTGGTGATGGCAGATGGCATCATGACTCTGAATGGTGTCAATAACATCAGTGCCCTGGCCATGATGGGGGGTGCTCTCACGGGCTCTGGCACAGTCAATGTCGATGGTAGTTTTGCCCAAAGCGGTGGTGTCATTAACACCACGGGGAATCTCTCTATTCAGCAATCCAGAGACATTTTGACCGTTGGCAAGATAACGGCAAACAACATCTCACTGAGAGCGCCGACACTGGCGATCACGGACGATATTCAGGCGCGGTATGTGAATTTGAGCGCAGACAACCCGATCACAGTGGATGCGGGCAAGAAGGTGATTGGCTGGAATGATGCAGGGGGTTGGGGGGATTTGAATTTTGACGCTTACTCGCCTGAAACACCGGTGGTTGTGGGTGTAGATGGTTTGGTAGATGGCGCGCAAATCTCGGCTTACGGCGGGGGTGGGGTCTTTCAGTCGCCTTACATTGGGTTTAACTCTTCGATCAGTTTGACAGTCAGTTCGGATTTGGTAGTAGCTGGGGACGTAAGTCTTGGTTTGTATGCACCCACTTTGAACATCAATGGCAACGTTCAGGCACGCTCTCTCAACTTGAACGCTGACAACCCCATTCAAGTTGCCGCTGGCAAGACCGTGAAGGGGTTTAATGGGGATGCGGCGAACCCCAATGGAACGATTTCCTTTGCGCATTATTCTTTTGAGAACCCTTTGGTCTTGAGTGCTGACAATGTAGCGGACATGTCCCGAATTGGGGGCAACCGTATATTTCAGGCCTCAGACATGAATTTTTCCAGTGGCAGCGCCGTCACGATGGATGCTTCGCCTGAAGGATTAAACAGCATTCGCCTGTCTGCCCCTCAACTGATCATCAATCGCAACATTCAGGCGAATAATGTTAGCCTGGAGACTGACAACCCCATCACAGTCAAAGCGGGTGTCATCGTCATGGGTTCTAACGGCGATCTCGGCAACCCTTATGGCACGATTTATTTTTCGCCCTACACCTATGACAAGCCGATGGTGGTGGGGGATGGTGGGTGGGCGAGTGCGGGCGATTTCTCGCCACTGGGTACCACGAAAGCTTTTCAAGCCTCCGAGATGCACTTTTCCAGTGGCAGTGCTTTGGCGGTGAATGCAGCGCCTGTCGGACTGCAAAGCATCGGTTTGCATGCGCCTGATGTGACCATCAATGACAATGTTCAGGCAGGCTATGTGAGCTTGAATATGGATCATCTGACCGTCACCACTGGTAAAACGGTGACAGGGTCGAACGGGGATGCCATCAACCCCCGTGGAACGCTGGCTTTTTCGCCATCCAACTGGGATAAACCCTTGATTTTGGGGGTGGGCGGATGGGTAGATACCACACAGCTTGCCAAGCTGGATGGCCTGGGTACTTTCCGCGCATCCGATGTGAATTTTTACAGTGGCAATGCACTCACAGTCGATAGCTTTCCTGTCGGATTGGAGAACGTGAAATTTCAAGCTCCAACCTTGACGATCAACGACAACCTTCAGGCCGGCACTGTCTATTTGTACGCTCAAAACACCCCTCTTATCCTTTCCCATAACGTCACCGCTGGGTACCTTGGTATCTATGCCCCTGCGGGTCTGACCAATTTGGCAACGTTGTCAGGTTCTGGTTACATCTCTGTTGGCACTGGCACGACCGGTTTAAATAATCAGGGAACGCTAAACCTCGGCGGCACGGGCGCGATAGGCACATTGACGGTGAATGGCGACTTGCAATTGGGTGCTGACTCCGTGCTCAATGTGGATTTGGGCGGAATATGGTCAGGAGAATCCGACTTGCTCGATGTCAGTGGCAATGTCACACTGGCGGGCACTTTGAACGCGAACTTGTTGCCTGGCTATACGCCCGGCAACACTGATGCCATCCCTTTTGTGCTCATGAGGGGTGCATACAGTGGCACGTTCACTGCTGAGAATCGACCACAGCATTCCAGTGTGGGTTACGGTCTTCAGGGTGGTGAAGCCGCACGCATGATTTTTGCCGATGGTGACATTGCCGTTTTTACCAACAAAAGCGGCGGACTGGATTGGTCTGACCCCGCCAACTGGAGCACTGGCAGCCTGCCAGTTGCCACGGATACCGCGCTGATTAGCGTGGGTTACAAATGGGCTGTCACGCATAAAACTGACGCAACCGACACGGTTGCAGCTTTAACCATTAACGATGGCAACTCTCTGGATGTGTCAGCGGGTTCTGTGACTGTTTTGGGGACGACAACGCTGGATGGATCGTTGACAGTTTCAGGCGCAGGCACGACCACTTTGAATGGTGCGCTAAATGGCGGTTTGTCTGGGCGCCTGGATGTTTTGGGTGGCAGTTTAAATTTGGGTTCAGAGGCGTGGGTTCGTACCTTGAACATGACGGGTGGCTCAGTCAGTGGTGCCGGTTCGCTTGATGTCAATGGTTATTTTGACCAGACGGGCGGTGTCATTGCGATGGGCGGGACGGTTGCGATCAAGCAGGTTGAAGGTGATTTGAGCGTTGGAAATATGGGTGGCTCGTCCATCACTTTGACTGCCGACGGGGGTGGCATCAGTCAATGGGACATGACCGCGCTGACGACGGAAGGCCAGCTTGCCACGCAGTCGGCTACCGGAACTATATTAAGTAACACGGGCAATCACGCAGGAGTGTGGGTAGCGTTCAATTCCGAAAGTGGCAATATGGCATTGTCCAACTTGGGCGCATTAACTTTGGCATCTGTCAGTAATGCATCAGGTGGTGTCAGTGTGATTAATGCGGGAAGTATATGGGTCACTGATTCCATCGCTGCCCACGGCGATGTGAGTTTGACTGCAACTGATATTAATAGTCACGCTGCAAGCTCTGTGACTTCCTATGGTGGAAATGTCAGTCTGGATACTCAAGGCACAGGCGGTATTTCGTTTGGCAATATTAATACGACAAGTTCTGGTGATGCAGGCAGTGTGACCTTATTTACACCTGGTTTTGTCAATGTGGGAAATATTGATGCCAGAGGGTTCAATGGTGGCAATGGAGGAAATGTGACTGTGACTGCCAACGGCGATGGCGACTACGTCAGCAATCTGGGAGTGATTCGTGCCAACGGTGGCTCTTCAACAGAATTGACAGGAAGCGGTGGTTTTATTGCTGTGACGGCACAACATGCTATCCAACTTCAGGGTGACATGTCAACCAACCTAACATCATTTGGTGCGACGGACAGTGTGGTGACGCTACAAACACCTGGCGACTTGAGTGTCTATGGCACTGTGAGCGCCAGTGCGATTGAGGTATCAGCCGATACATTCACACTGGGCAGTGGAACTTGGCATCAGGTGGCGGCCACATTGCCCGCATTTGCCGTGAACGCCTTCAGTATCCTGGGTGGCTCGTTTGTTCGTGCCACTGGTGGGGATGGATCGGTGCTTTCACCGTACCAATTGGCAGACATCTATGGTGTGCAGGGCATGGGCAGTATGCCGGATCAATCTTACCGATTGGCCAACGATGTGAATGCCAGTGCTACCGTCAACTGGAATGCGGGTGCTGGTTTTGTTCCCATAGGAAACTTGGGCACTGCATTTACCGGCACGTTTGAAGGCATGAACCACACCATCAGTGGTCTTGTGATCAACCGCCCCACTGAAAACAATGTTGGTTTGTTGGGTAGGGTGACTGGCGGTGTCATTCAAAATGTGGGGCTTGTGAATATCAACGTCAATGGAAGCTGGAATGTAGGCACGCTGGCAGGTGCTAACGGTGGCGACATCAGCGGCAGCTACGCCACAGGCAACGTGCAAGACGGTGATGGCTCAGTCGTTATAGGAGGAACAGGCGGGTTGGTGGGTTACAACAGCGGCACCATCCAAAACAGTTACGCTGATGTTGGTGTGGCTGCTGTCGATATTGTGTATTCTGAAGGCGGCATAGGGGGTTTGGTGGGCTACAACCAGGGCATCATCACTAACACTTACGCGGCAGGCCATCTGACGGGTCCTGCTGGTAACGCGGTGGGTGGACTGGTGGGCAAGAACACAGGCACAGTCAATGACAGTTTCTGGAACACTGACGCTTTTGGCAACAGCACATCCCAGGGGGGTACAGGTTTGACATCGGTGCAGATGATGCAGTTTGCGAGCTTTGGCAGTTGGGGTGAATCGATTGCAAACACCGGTGATGCTGGAACGGTATGGCGTATTTATGAGGGTCACACTGCGCCTTTACTTGCTGGGTTCATGCCGGTTGCAACGCTCTTGAATAGTTCTGTCACTTACAACGGTGCGACTCAAACAGGTGAAGAACATGACCGCGTGATGGCGGCCAGCGGACGCAACGTGGGCAATTATACCGCTTACTCTACCCAGCAAGGGTACGACATTGTGGGGGGTGATCTGACCATTGACAAAGCGGTCATCACAGCGATCAAGGGTATGTTGGCTGCTCATAAAATTTATGACGGTACAACCAGCGCCGAAATCGATGCCACCTATGCCAACTTCAGCGGCATGGTCAGCGGTGATAACCTGGAAGTCACCTTTGCTTCGGGCAGCTTTGGTGACAAGAATGTGGGTATAGGTAAAACGGTCACCATTACCGGTTTAAGCCTAAGTGGTTCAGACGCTGGCAACTATCAAATTGAAAGCACAGTGACCAGTACCAGTGCGGATATAACGGCAAAAAGCCTAACCCTGGCTGCTGTCACAGCGGCCAATAAGGTATATGACGGCAGCGTAGACGCCACTGTGAGTGGTAGCTCACTGACGGGCGTGATAGGCAGTGAAGATGTCAGTCTGAGCGGACTGACTGGTAGCTTCGACACTAAAAACGTTGGTACAGCTAAAACCGTGACCGTGAATGGCGGCACCTTGGCAGGCACAGACGCTGGCAACTATCAAATTGCAAGCAC
>CAIYWD010000265.1 GCA_903929815.1 uncultured beta proteobacterium | reverse complement strand
TCCCATGTGTAAGATGGACGCTGCGGGTGCGAGTCAAAGTGAAGTTGCTTTGCTTGGGCTTGCGACATCCAAATCCCCCCTACCCCCCCTTTTTCAAAGGGGGGACTGAGAACGGTTAGCTTATTTGGGCAAAGCGCTGTATTTGTCCCCCCTTTTTATCGTTCCCACGCTCCTGCGGGGGAACGATAAAAAGATGGACGCTGCGAGTGCGATTCAATACTCACCTGTCAAGCTGCGCGAACTTGACTCAGTTTTTTGGTATAACAAATCGGCCTCTAGCGCCCGTCCTGCTTGCATAGTTTACTATCTTTTTAATAGTAAAAATGACTTCTTCCTGACCCTACTTGGATGCCAAAAACACCCGTTATTTTGACCGACGGGCCATCACCGCTTCTGACAGCACATCAAGTATCAGCACAGAGTCTTCCCAGCCCAGGCAGGCATCCGTAATGCTTTTTCCATAGTCCAGTGTGCCGGTTTTGTCTTGGCCGGGTGTGAATTTTTGTGTACCTTCAACAAGGTTGCTCTCTACCATCACCCCAAAAATTTGCCCAGAGCCACTGGCTATTTGTTCGGCGATGTTGTGCGCCACATCGATTTGTTTTTTGTACTGCTTGCTGCTGTTGGCGTGGCTGCAATCGACCATCAAGCGCGAGGGTAACCCCGCTTTTTCAAGATCGGCACAGGCCTGTGCCACGCTGTCAGCGTCATAGTTGGGCGTTTTTCCGCCGCGCAAAATCACATGGCAGTCGGGGTTTCCCAAAGTTTGAACAATGGCCACCTGACCATTTTTGTGAACGGACAAAAAATGGTGAGCACCTGCTGCAGCCTGAATGGCATCGGTGGCAATTTTGATATTGCCGTCGGTCCCGTTTTTGAAGCCAATGGGGGCTGACAGGCCAGAGGCCAGTTCGCGGTGAACCTGACTTTCAGTGGTACGCGCTCCAATCGCGCCCCATGAAATCAAATCACCCAAATATTGTGGAGAGATGACATCCAGAAACTCGCTGCCCGCAGGAAGCCCCAAGCGGTTGATTTCAATGAGCAACTGGCGTGCCATGCGCAAGCCTTCGTCAATGCGGAAGGATTCATCAAGATAGGGGTCGTTGATCAGTCCTTTCCAACCCACGGTGGTACGCGGTTTTTCAAAATACACCCGCATCACAATTTCAAGTGAAGTCGCATGTTTCAAACGTTGCTCATGCAATTTGTGAGCGTAGTCGATAGCGGCGGCAGTGTCATGAATGGAACAGGGACCCATCATCACCAGCAAGCGATCATCCTGGCCGGTCATGATTTGGCGGATGTTGTGGCGCGTGGCGCTGATCATTTTTTCAACGGCTGTGCCCACAATGGGAAAAAATCGAATCAAATGTTCAGGAGGCGGTAGCACGGTAATGTCTTTGATACGTTCGTTATCCGTCTGGCCGGTGCGATCGTTGGGATTGGCATTCATAAAAATGATATTGGATGATGATGTCAAAAAAAACCGCCGGTGCTGCCGGCGGTTTTTGAAGAATGTTGGTTGCGGATAACGTTTGGTAGAGACGTTTCACCCAAGTGGACTGAAACCATGGGTTTGGACTGTAGCACAGTCAATTTTGTACAGCCGATGTGAACTCGGTTTGGCTATGATTTCAGGGAGTTATTTTTAGCCATCTCCTAGGCTACACAAGCGACATGCAACGACGCATTTACATTTATTTCGTAACGAGTCCTGAACTGCCTTTCAGGAAGTCAACGCAACATATTCGATTACGCCCTGCCCGCTTGGCTTCATAAAGTTGCTTGTCTGCGCTTTCCACAAGTTGGTGCGGGGTCATTTCTGTGGTCGGAATGGTGACAGCCACACCAATACTGACGGTCACAACAGGCGCTGCACTGGCACCTTCATTGGGTATGCCCAAGACTTGAACAGACTGCCTGAGTTCTTCAGCCTTGCTTTGTGCCCCAGCCAAATCAGTGCCTGGAAACAGGCAAATAAACTCTTCACCCCCATAGCGAGCGATCAAATCGTGTGGCCGACCCAGGCACGCTTTCAGTGCCGATGCCACGGCCATCAAGCATACATCGCCCGACTGATGGCCATAACTGTCGTTCACTCGTTTGAAATGGTCAATGTCAATCATGGCGAGCGCCAAAGGCGCACTGACACGTTGGCAGACGCGCCATTCGTTCTCCAGAGTTTCAAACAAACAGCGCCGGTTGGCAATGCCAGTCAGATCATCGACCAAGGCCATCGATCGCAATTGGTCAGCCATGCGCTTCATCGTCAGGTGGGTGCGTACCCTGGCGCGCAGCACCGCCGGATTGACAGGTTTTGAGATGAAATCAAGCGCGCCTGCCTCAAGTCCGCGCGTTTCATCGTCCGGGCTGTTTTGCGCAGTGATAAAAATAATGGGAATATCGCGGGTGGCGGGGTCAGCCAGCAAACGATGGCATGTTTCATAACCATCCATGTCAGGCATCATCACATCCAGCAAAATCAAGTCGGGGAGCGATTCAATGGCCAATGCCACGCCGGCCGCACCAGAGGTTGCAAATTGCAGGTCAAACTCACCACCCAGTGCCTTACCAAGTGTCAGTAAGTTGGCAGGTGTGTCGTCAATGGCAAGAACGAGGGGCAATCGGTCAGTCATTGTGTTGGCCTTTCAGGGCGCTGTCCACGCCACGCAGGCGCGACAGCGCTTGTTCAAACTGAAGTTCTTCGATGAACCATTTGATATCTGCGATGTCACGCTCAAGCGCTGTCCCGATCACTGCTGCTTGCAATTCGTTAAACGTGTCAATGGCATTGAACTTGTTTTTTGCAAGCAGGGGTTCGAGTTCGCACAAAATGTCTCTCACGCGGGGGACATCCACGGGCAAGGTTGCCAGCGCAGATGTCGACTGGCTTGCCTGTGTTTCTGACTTGGCAGGAAGCCACTGCCTTAGCACTGCAGCCAGCGCATCCATGGAGAGAATTGGCTTGGCAATAAAGTCGTCCATGCCTGCTGCCTTGCACTGACAACGATCTTCCTCAAATGCGCTTGACGTCAGGGCAATGATGGGGTGGCGAATCTGGCCGGTTGTCTGTTCCCATTGCCGTATCCGCACCGTGGCTTCATAGCCATCCATGACCGGCATTTGAATGTCCATCAGGATGAGGTCTGCGCCACCGCCGTGCGTCATTGCCAAAACGCCCGCTTGGCCATCTTCGGCAAACGTCACGCCAAGCCCAAGATACTCCAATATTCCCTGGATCACATCGCGGTTACCCTTGTCATCTTCGACCACCAGGACGTGACCCGACAGTTTGACGAGTAGTACATCCCTCTGCGCTGCGTCAGAAGGCGACTCGTGGCAGGCTCTCTGATAGGTACTGACAAGACCGACCCGGACGCGAAACCAGAAACGCGAACCCTGACCCACTTCGCTCTGAACCCCCGCTTCGCCACCCATCAGGGTTGCCATGGAACTCACGATCGACAAACCCAGTCCGCTGCCACCATACCTTCGCGTCGTAGAACTATCGGCTTGAGAAAATGGCTTGAACAACAGCGGTTGTTTGTCCGCAGGCACACCAATGCCGGTGTCTGTCACAGAGTATTCAAGCACCGCAGTGTCCTCATCGCGCATGACCTGATGGGATTCAACGCGGATGCTGCCCTGTTGGGTGAACTTGATCGCATTGCTGACCAGGTTGGAAATCATCTGACGCAGACGGTGTGGATCGCCCATGAAACATTGGCCGATCGCAGCGCCGCAGTTGAACTCAATGGCAAGCCCCTTGCGTCTGGCAGACTCAGTAAACATGAGCTGCACTTCCTGCATCACCTGTCTGCAATCGAACACCGTCATTTCCAGTTTGAAATTGTCTGCTTCAATTTTGGAGATGTCCAGGATGTCGTTGAGCAGGTTCATCAGGGTATGGCCAGAGTTCAGGACGGTTCTGGCGCAACTTTGCCGATCAGCGTCTTTGAGGTCTGGCAACACCAGCATGTTGGCCATACCCAGAATCCCGTTCATCGGTGTGCGGATTTCGTGGCTCATGGTCGCCAGAAAACGGCTTTTGGCTATGTTGGCGGCCTCTGCGGCTTCTTTGGCTGCCACCAATGCGATTCCGGCTTGTTTGCGCTCGGTGATTTCTACAAAGCACCAAAGAGATTTGCCGGTGGTCACATCAAGCATCGATCCGCTGACATCCACCCAAATGGGCTTGCCGTCCTTGCGGACATATTCTGTTTCTGATCGAAAGATGCCACCCTTCACAAGCTGGGAGTAGGCAGCAGCCCCAAAAGCCTGATAGGCCTGGTCGCTGGGATAGATCAGACGGCTATCGACATCGATCAGTTCTCCAGCGTCGTAACCGAGCATTTTTTCAAAGGCCGAATTGGCCCAGATAACTTTGCGATTTTGCGTCTCCAAGATGCCAACCAGATCGTTTTCTACCAGTGCCCTCTGTTCTTCCAGCAGGTTTTCTAAACGGTGCTGGGTTAAGACACGGTCTGTGATGTCCAGCACGGTTCCGGCCATGCGTACCATTTTTCCGGCTGTATCGCGTTCTACTGCGCCACGTGCATGGATGTGCCGGACGTCACCATTGGGTCGAACAATCCGGAATTCAACGTTGTAGTGCGTGTCGTCCTCCAACATCTGCTCTACCGCTTGTCTGACCCTGTCCTGATCGTCTGGATGCAAGGCACGGAAGAAAAAATCGGGGCTGGGACGGATGGAACCTGGCGCATAACCAAAAATTCGGCATTGCTGATCTGACCAGTGGTTGTCACCAGTGGCCACGTCCCATTCCCAACTGCCCAAGGAGGCAATGTCCTGAGCTGCCTTAAGGTGCGCTTCGCTTTGAGCCTGTGCGATTTCGGCCAGTTTGCGTGGGGTGATGTTTTCATGTGCGACCACAATACCCGTTGCGGGTGGGATCATCGGATACACACTCATGCGAAACCAGCGTTTCTGCGTGGGTGAATTGCATGGGTAGTCCAGCGAAAAAGTGTCCAACTGCTTGTTTATGACAGCCTCAATGCCCGCCCAGGCTGCACCTGCCCCATCGCCGCTGGGCTGCCCGACTGCTGCTGCACAAATATCCCGATAACTGACACCCAGAGAGGTTTGTGCCAACTCAGGCGCATCGTTGTCTTGTGCAAACTTTTTCCAGGCGTTGTTAACGGTGACGATCACACCTTGGGTATCCAGAACAGAAATATGCTCAGGCATGGAGTTCTGGATCGTTTGAGCAAAAGCCTCTCGCTCACGCAATGCCTCGATTTCAACGAGTGAGACCAATTCAGCCGCTGATGCCAGTTCCTCTGGCGACCAGGCCAGAGATTGCCCGTTGACTTCCTGCAAGAACAATTCAAATGACTTGCGTGGTGACAAGCGACCACTTTCGTCTGCGATATGAGGATGATGTGGATCGCCACCCCAACTCACTGCATAACGACGTTCCTGACGAAACCACATCATGGTCACCACTGGCTTGCGCAATACCGAGACAAACAACGCACCGGCCACACCGTCAAGAACAGGTTCCATCCCGAGATCACTGCACAAAGCGCTGGTAGCAAACAGGGTTGATTGGGGTTCGACTTCAAGGCGACGTTGGTAGAGCGCCATGATGCGGGATATGGTGGGCGTGGTGCCAGTGACTTGAATCGCATCATCGACCAGCAAGGCAAAACCATCGGCGCCGACAACTTTTAACAGATCAGAATTGTTTTCAGGGCGAATAAGCGTATTGAACTCGTTGGCTCTGACCGCATCAATCAGTTTGCTTCGACGAATGGCAAGATTATGTTCATGGTCGCTTCGTTCACGAATGGTGCGTACCTCGATCAGCACCGCAATATCTCCACAAAGCCAGGCTAATACGTCACTTTCGGCCTGGTTGAAATACTTGGGTTCGTTTTTTTGCTGGCACGACACGACCCCCCACAAACGGTCTTGAACGAACAGAGGTCCGACCAGCGTTGCACGCGCACCCATGTTTTGCAGGTACTCAATGTGCATGGACGAGACGCTGCGAAGGCCAGAGCGCCCCAGATCAATCGCACGGGCATCGCCCTTGGCCAACAGGGCTGAAGGGGTGTAACACACGTCAGGAATCAGGCGAATTCGGCAAAGCCTGAACAACTCTCTGGACTGTTTGGGAATATCGCTGGCAGGAAAGTTAAGCCCCAGATAAGGCTCAACACCTTCAGCCTTTGCCTCGGCGATAACCTCACAGTTCCACTGGGCATCAAAGCGGTAGATCATGACCTGATCAAAGCCCGTGAGTTCCAAAATCAGCTCTGCTGCTCCCTGCGCCACAGTGAGTACATCACCCAAACAACTCAAAGTCTCGACGCCTTGGCGATACCTGTAGGTCAAGGCTGTCATCTGGGCAACATTCGATGGGCACGGTTCAATATCGATCAATCGCTGCCCAGCATCGTTAAGACTGGGCCGTGCAGAAAACTGTTGACCATTGACCCACAAAGGCACCCAGGGTTGGGTGATGCCCACAATATCGGACAGCAGAGCCGCTTGCGCATCCTGACCAAAGACCGCGTCCATGGATCGTCCAAGCAGGCTTTGGGGTGACAGCCCCATCAAGGTTTGGCAGGATTCGCTGGCGGCCTCAATCAATCCATAGCGCGAATCAAGCACCAGCAGCGCGCCATGCGGTTGCACTGCCCCGGTATAGCAAATAGGCTCTGTCTCGCAATTGGTGAGGTTGATGGGGGGGGTTGAAGAGGTGGTGTCCATGAATCAGACCTTCCTGAAATGACCATGAAATGTGACTGAATTTTGGGCAGAATTTGGTGGGAAAGCTGTAAGTATTCTGCTAACCCATTGTTTAAGTGGTGCTTTTGAAAAAAGTCGGGGAGGTCTGCAGTTTTGCTGTAACCATTGAGACCCCTCCTCTGTTTTGGGGCCACGACAAAACAGTGCCCTATGAAAATCAATCACTTGGAGCGTACTGCGCAAAAAATCACAAGAGAGAGAGAGAGAGAGAGAGAGAGAGAGAGAGAGATTAAACGGTTACGTTTTGCTTGTTGCATTGATGTAGTTTACTCTCGCAAAGGCCAGCCAGTTTGAAGTGGATTTGGATGTTGGCCGTTTTGGAAAAATTCAAATACGCCTTTGAAATTACTATTATTTCAATAGCTACTAATGCAGACTGGGCGTGCCTTAAAGGGTTAAAAGGCTTGCAATTTTAAAGCCGTTTTGTCGCCAGGCTTCATACACAGTAATGGCTACGGCGTTGGAAAGATTCAAGCTGCGCTGCCCCGCTACCATCGGCAGCCGGATGCACTGGTTTTGCAGAAAGCTGCTGCGCACCGTCTGGCTTAACCCTTTGGTTTCTGAGCCGAACACCAGATAGTCGCCTTCACAAAAATGCACATCATGCACGAAGCGTTGTGCTTTGGTGGTCAGGGCAAACAGGTGATTGGGCGCAAGTTGCTCTTGTGCCAAAAAGTCTTGCCAACTGGTGTGACGTTTGATGGTGGCATATTCGTGGTAATCCAGACCGGCTCGACGCATGTGCTTGTCCTGCATGGAAAAACCCAAGGGTTCAACCAAATGCAAGGTGCAGCCGGTGTTGGCTGCCAGGCGAATGATGTTGCCGGTGTTGGGCGGTATTTCAGGTTCTACCAAAACGATGTGAAACATATTTTTACTCTGTTCGGGCAATCACCAGCGCAGTGATTTGTGCCACACCCGCAGCCTTGAGCACACGTGCAGATTCATAAAGGGAAGCCCCTGTAGTCATCACATCGTCCACCAGAATCAACCGAGCGCCCTGAAGGACTGTGACTTTCAGCGGGTCCACCGCAAAAGCATGGCTCAAAATGGACAATCGCTGCTTGCGCCCCAAAGTGTGTTGGGCGGGCGTGTCTTTGATGCGCCAGAGCAAGTCAGCACGCGCTTTTTTGGGGTGAAGTGCCCTGGCCAACAGCAGCGACTGGTTATAGCCTCGCTCTTGCAAACGCTGATTGGACAACGGCACGGGTAACACCATGTCGGCAGCTTCCAGGGCAGGTTCAACCCACGGTGTGGCACGCATCAACTGGGCAAAGCTGTGTGCCAAAGCGGTGTTGTCCTGAAATTTGAAGGCTGAAATCAGATGGACCCAAGGAAACGCATAGCCTACTGCGGTCAAACATACATCCAGTGCATGAGGGTTTGTCAAGCAAGCACCACACTGCGTTAAACCATCGGACAAAGGCAGGGCGCAGGTGCTGCAACGGTGGCAGGGCTGGGCAAACTGGCTGACGCAGGCCTCGCACACAGGCTGCGTTGGCCAGGAGTGGCACACCTGACATTGACTACCCCCTACCTGTCGAAACGAAAGTGTGTGCCAAAACATGACCATGAATATACTCTCTTCCCACCCATTGAAAGCAGCATGACGCATCACAGCCACTCCACACTTGACCCCGTAGCCGCACAGCGTTGGCAGCAGTGGCCTGCCACAGAATCACCCTGGCTGCACGAAGAAGTGGCGCGTCGCATGCAAGAGCGGCTGGATTGGATCACGCTGCAACCCCAAACCTGGCTGCATTGGTCACCGCTGACAGGGGGAATCAAGGCGCATGAATTGCTGGCGAAACGTTACCCCAATGCCACCTGCACCATTTTTGAAACCACTGAAAGGCGGGCAGATCAGGTCAGGCAGACACTAACACCAACACCGGCGTGCTGTCACCCATCTGCGCCAAATGTCATTACAAAAGTTACGAATCAAGTGCAAATGCTGTGGGCCAATATGAGTTTGCATGGGGCTGCCCACCCGCAACATCTGCTGGCGCAATGGCATCAGGCTTTGGATGTCGACGGGTTTTTGATGTTTTCGTGCTTGGGCCCTGATACGTTGAAAGCATTGCGTACTCTGTACCGTCAATCGGGCTGGCCGCCGCCCGCGCATGAACTGACTGACATGCACGATTGGGGCGACAGGCTACTGGATGCAGGTTTTGCCGAACCGGTGATGGACATGGAACAGATCACGCTCAGTTTTAAAACACCTGAGCGACTGCTAGAAGAATTGCGCAGTTTGGGGCGTAACATGCACTGCGATCGTTTTTCGGCTCTTCGCGGCAAACATTGGCACAAGCAATGGCTAGAGGCAGTGTCACAAATACCGCTACAGTTGAATTTTGAGGTGGTGTATGGACATGCCTTTAAACCCGCCACGCGCCAAGTCGCTGGACTGCACGAAATCAGTCTCGATACCATGCGCTCCATGCTGACATCCTCCAAAACGAAAGACGACAATTGATGAGAACCTGCCATGAATGACACTAATCCAATCAGCGAAACCGCCAACACACCTGTTCACCCTGGCTGGATGTGGCCTGGTTTGCTGGCGCTGCTGGTGTGGCTGGTCTCTTTGGCGGTCACAGGGGTTTTGTGGCATCAGGCCAGAGAGGATGCCCACCGTGCGCTGCGTTCTGATTTTGAACGTCAAGCCACTGACATCACGAAAGAGGTTCAACGCCATCTCAAAATCAGTGCCTTGATATTGAAGAGTTTTACCGGACTTTTTAACGCCTCTGATACGGTGACGCGGCAAGACTTTCATGCCTTTTACAAAACTTTGAATCTGGTCACTGATGTTCACGGTTTTACAGGGATGTCCTATGAAGCGCGCATTGCAGCCCAGGATTTGAACCAATATTTTGCACACCCCGTGAATCTGGGCGTAGATGTTCACGGGTTTGCCGCTGTGACCTACATGAAACAGGTGGTAGCCAAGGACATGACTTCGCATGTGAACGCCATGCGCAAAATGGGTTATGCCAACTACCGTATCAGTCCGCCGGGTACTCGCGCGGTGTATGCGCCCATTGTTTTTATTGAGCCGATGACTGACAGTAACTTGCTGCTTCCAGGCTTTGATCCTTACACTGTTTTACCAGCGCGCACAGCGATGAATCAGGCACGTGACAGTGGTGTCGTGGCACTGTCGGCCAAGTTCACGCATTTATCCAATGTGGGCACACTTATTTCTATTCCAGATTTTGTGATGTACGCACCCATTTACCGTTCAGGCGAACAGGTTGATACGCCTGAGAGGCGCAGATCCCACTTTTTGGGCTGGGTAGATGTTCCATTTCGCATGACAGAGTTCATGGCTCATGTCTTTCCGGATGACATCAGCCCTCTTGATCTTGAAATTTTCGATGGCAGCACGCCATCGTTGGACAGTCTGATGTTTGATTCGGACAGCACCTTGCGCTTTGCGATTGGGACGGAGTCACCCTTTCGTTATATTCAATCGCTGGACTTTGGTGGACGTACCTGGACACTGGTGTTTCACGCCAAGCCAGGCTTTGGTGCCGGGGCCGTGACGCAAAAACCGCAACTGATGGCCATCACAGGTATTTTATTGGGCACTTTACTGGCCTTGCTGACGGCCATGACGATCAATGCCCAACGCCGTCGCCAAATGCGTGTATTACAAAACATTGCCATCCAACAGGCACAAGAGCGCGATGCCTTGCGCACCCAATCTGAAAAAGCACTGAAGGAGAGTGTTTTGGCCATGAACGAAGCCCAGCGCATTGCCAGGGTGGGCACTTACATCGCTGACATCAAAACCGGCCTGTGGCAAAGCTCGGCTATTTTGGATGATATTTTTGGCATTGACAACACTTTCATCAAAACCATAGACAACTGGAATGCTTTGGTGGATCCTGAAGATCGACAGGCTCTGCTTGATGATAACAACCAGGTGATCGAGAGCGGTGGAAAATTCAAGCATGACTATCAGGTGATTCGACCTTGCGATGGAGAAAGACGCTGGGTGACTGCGCTGGGTGAATTCACCTATGACACCGAAGGCAAACCGGCCGTTTTGCGCGGCACCATTCAGGATATTACCCAACGCAAGCTCAGTGAACTGGAATTACAGAAGCACCGTGACCACCTGGCCACACTGGTTCAGGAAAAAACCGCCAAACTTCAAGACAGCACGGACCGCACACAACATGCCCTAGCCGAGCTAGAACAGCAAAAGCAAGTGTTAGACCACCATGCCATTGTGACCATCACAGACACCGAGGGTTACATCCTCTACGGTAACGACAAATTCACCGAAATCAGTGGTTATTCACCCAACGAATTCCTAGGCAAAACCCACGATCTGCTTCACTCGGGATATCACCCCAATGGCTTTTTCAAGACGATGTTTGACACCATCAGCCGTGGCGAAGTTTGGCGTGCCACAGTTTGCAACCGCGCCAAGGACGGTCATTTGTTCTGGGTGGATACAACAGTACTGGCTTTTATGAACTCCGAGGGTCAGCCTGTCAAATATATTGCCGTTCGTACCGACGTGACAGCGCGCAAACAGATGGAAGAAGCGTTGCGTCACAACCAATTGCGCTATCAATCGCTGATCAACAGTATGAACGATGTCATGTTTACACTGACCACTGAGGGTGTGTGTGAATTTGTTTCTCCGCAGTGGACAACAAACTACGGTCATGATGTGAACGAGGTCATTGGCCAACACTTTGCTCACTTTGTTCACCCTGACGATATTGCCCGTTGCATGGCCTTTATGCAGCTTATGCTTGAGACAGACACAAGGCAAAGCGGAATTGAATACCGTGTACACTGCAAAGACGGCACTTACCAATGGAACTGTGCCAATGGCTCAGTCATGAAAGATGAATCTACTGGTGTCGTCTTGCTGGTTGGAATCGGGCGTAATATTTCCCAAAACAAGCGAGATCAAGAGGCACAGCTTTATTCCATCTCGTTGCTGCAAGCCGTGATTGAATCAACCGATTACGGCATTTTGGTGGTGGACGGCAACAGGCATTTCACCCACTATAACCAGCGCTTTGTTGACCTTTGGAAAATTCCACAAGAACTGCTTGAACCTCTGGATAGCGATGCATTGCGTCGATTCGCAGCCGAACAAATGATGCACCCCGATGCCTATTTGGCAAGTATTCAGGCCAAATATGACGACACTGACGCTACCAGCAACGATATTCTAGAACTGGCAGACGGACGCATTTTCAGGCAGATATCACATCCTCAAAAAAATGGCAATGCGGTGGTTGGGCGGGTTTGGTCGTTTGACGACATCACAGACATCAAGCGTGCAGAACATGCCGCGCTGGCCGCCAACCGTGCCAAGTCAGAATTTTTGGCCAACATGAGCCATGAAATTCGCACCCCCATGAATGGTGTGATTGGCATGATTGATATCATGCAACACAGTGCTCTTAATGACGGACAACGACGAATGTTGGACACCATTCATCAGTCATCTCTGGCACTTTTGCGCATTTTGAACGATATTCTGGATTACTCCAAAATTGAAGCCGGCAAGCTCGATGTTGAAAACATTCCCACGCCATTGCGCCATTTGATTGACGGCGTGGCACAACTGATGATCACAAGCGCCAAGGCCAAGTCCATCGACATGTCGGTATGGATTGACCCTGAATTGCCAGAGTGGGTCTATTCTGACCCCGCACGCTTGCGCCAGGTTCTGCTGAACCTAACGGGCAATGCAATCAAGTTCACCCCTAGCAGACCTAACCAAAATACGTGCATTATTCTGGTGGCCGCCCGTGTGCTTTTGAAAGAGGGGCAACATGGCCTGTTGTTGCGGGTGGTGGACAACGGCATCGGCATGTCAGAGGACGTGGTGACACGCTTGTTTCAACCCTTTACCCAGGCCGATTCCAGCACGTCGCGCCAATTTGGAGGCACAGGTTTAGGCTTGTCCATTTGCCAGCGACTGATCACGCTGATGGGGGGGAACATCACCGTGCAGAGCGTTTTGCACCAAGGTTCAGAATTTACTGTGACGCTGCCCTTGCACGAAGCACCTCCTGGCCAACTGCCTGACACTTCCTATGAGCGCCGCCAGATCGCGCGAATGCACCCACACGACGTGGACGTGCATTCGGTAGTGTCCAACGGCCCCTTGATTTTATTGGCCGAAGACAACGAAACCAACCGCGATGTCTTGTGCGAACAGTTGCGTTTGCTGGGTTACAGGACGGATGTTGCCATTGACGGTGCGATGGCTCTGGAAAAATGGAGTACAGGGGACTATGCGCTGCTGCTCACCGACTGCCACATGCCAAAGATGGACGGTTTTGCACTCACCGCTGCCATTCGTGAAGCAGAGCCTTCAGGCACCCATTTACCCATCATTGCCGTCACCGCCAACGCCATGCAGGGCGAGGCACAACGCTGCATCAACAGTGGTATGGACGACTACCTGAGTAAACCTTTGCGCATGGAAACATTGGGTATCATGCTTAGCAAGTGGCTAGTGCCTTTGCCCACCTTGATGCGAACCAACGCAGACTCCCTCCCGTTCTGGGATGCCAACACACTAGGAGAATTGGTGGGTAACAACACTGAGATGCACCAACGGTTGCTGGGTAAATTTCTGGTCAATGCCCGCTTACAAATCACGGAAATTTTGGCGGCTGCCCAAAATAGTGATACACCAAGCCTGACTTCTTTGGCACACGCCCTCAAGTCAGCCGCCCGCACCGTGGGTGCCCTGGCATTGGGCGAGTTGTGCCAACAGATCGAACAAGCAGGACAAAAAGGGGATGCCAAAATCTGCCAAGCGCTGGCGCAGAGGCTTGAAGATGCTTTTGCCAATGCAGCATCCATGATTGAAGCTGCCTGTGGTCATCCCTCCTGATACTCATCAATGGAGAGCTGCCCACGCTGATTGGGGCAGCTTTGAATCCGTTTTTTAAATAGGCCTATACCTACCCCATGAAAGCATTCCATGAATGACACCCGTCACACTGGCTATTCTGGCCATTCTGACCACACACCTGATCGCTCACGCTGGATCGGGCCTGGCCTCTTGGCGCTGTTGGTCTTGCTCATGTCGTGGGCCATCACGGGTTTGTTGTGGCAACAGGCCAAAGGGGATACCAACCGTCACTTGCAATCTGAGTTGGAACATCAAGCCAATGGAGTCACGGATCGAATTGAGCGCCAGCTCCAAATGCAAGGTTTGATGCTGCAAAGTTTTTCGGGCTTTTTTGACGCATCTGACAAAGTGACAAAACAGGAGTTTCATGCCTTTTACCAATCCTTGCAACGAGCGCATGACATTCGCGGTATTGTCGGTGTGGCCTATATTGAACGGGTTGCCAATATTCGTCGGCACTTGGCCAACATACGCAGACAAGGACAACCCAACTACCGCATCAACCCGCCTGGCGTTCGCCCGGTTTATACGCCCGTCGTTTTTGTAGAACCATTGGGGGGCAGTAACAGCCTGGTCGCGGGATATGACATCTCTACTGTGTTGCCCTTGCAAACCACCTTGAACCAGGCGCGTGATACGGGTGCTTTGGCGATGTCTGCCAAGCTCACCCTAGGGCTGGATACAAAACCTGTGACGGGCGTTGTCATGTATGCGCCACTCTATCGCAAAGGTGCCGTGGTGAATACGCCTGCCTTGCGTCAGACCCACTTGTTGGGTTGGGTGGGTACTCCCTTTCGCACGGCGGATTTTTTTTCGCACATTTTTCCAAATGGCACAAAAAATATGGAGGTTGAAATTTTTGATGGCCATACACAATCAGAAGACAACCTGATGTTTGACTCATTTAAAACACCCCACACGCACACCCCGGAAAATACCAGTTTTAAAACTGTTCAATCGCTGGTTTTTGGCGATCACACCTGGACACTGGTTTATTACGCTTTGCCTGGTTTTGGCGCAGGAACTGTCACGCAAAAGCCGCAATGGATTGCCATCACGGGTGGGTTGACGGGCATTTTGCTGGCCATGTTCGCTGCCTTGATCTACAACACGCATCAACGCCGCCAGGTTCGCGAATACCAACGCATCGAACTTCAACAATCACAAGAGCGAGAAGCCCTGCGTGCTCAGGCAGAGCAGGCTTTACAGGAAAGCGTATGGGCCATGAATGAAGCCCAGCGCATTGCCCGGGTGGGCACTTACATCACCGACATCAAAACCGGTCTCTGGCAAGGCTCTCCCATTCTGGATGACATTTTTGGCATTGACGACACTTTTATCAGATCAATTTCCAACTGGAACAACCTGATCGCACCAGAATGTCGCCAGGAACTGCTGGACTACTACCACCAAGTCACTGGCAGTAACGGCAAGTTCAACAAAGACTACAAAGTGATTCGCCCCGCAGACGGCAAAGAACGCTGGGTGACAGCGCTGGGTGAATTTACCTTCGATGCCGACGGCAGGCCTACTTTTTTGCGAGGAACCGTTCAAGATGTGACGGAACGCAAGCTATTAGAGCTGAGTCTGCGCGATAACGAATACGCAGCACGCCTGGCATTGAGAAATGCGAATGCTTTAACACTGGAACTCAAACAATCCAAAATGGCTTTGGCTGCACGTGAAGAAATTTACCGCAGCATTGTGAATCAGGCAGCAGACGGCATTGTGATGATTGATGCATCGACCCTGGCCTACATTGAATTCAACGACGCAGCTTGTGAGGCACTGGGGTACACCCGTGATGAATTTTCTCAACTGACACTGATGAATGTTCAAGGTGAAATGAATGCATCGACCACCGGTGCAGCCGTTGCAGCCATGGTGAAAGCGGGGTCATCGAATTTTGAAACGCAGTACCTTCACAGGGATGGAACATTGCGCAGTGTTCATATTCGTAACCGAACCCTTTGGAAGGAGGGGAAAGCTTTTCTGGTGGGCGTGGTGTCTGATGTCACTGAACGAAAAACCAAAGAACAAGAGTTGCAGCGTTATCGTGAACACCTTGAAGAGTTGGTGCAGCAAAGAACCCATGCCTTGCAACGAAGTGTGGCTGCCACCCAGCGAGCTTTGGCCGAACTAGAGCAACAAAAGCAGGTCTTGGACCAACACGCCATTGTGACCATCTCGGACACTGAGGGGCGAATGACCTACGGCAATGCCAAATTCACCGAAATCAGTGGCTACACGCCCGATGAGTTCCTGGGTCAAAACCATCACCTGTGCCATTCAGGATACCATCCCAAAGGTTTTTTCAAAGCCATGTATGACACCATCAATGCAGGCAAAGTGTGGCGCGCCACAGTCTGTAATCGTTCCAAAAACGGCTCTTTGTACTGGGTGGATAGCACCGTACTGGCCTTTATGGGTGAAAACGACAAGCCCATCAAATACATCAATGTTTGCACCGACGTGACCCGGCGCCAGCAGATGGAAGATAATTTGCGTGCGAGTCGCCTGCACTTTTTATCGCTGATAGAAAACCTCAACGACATTTTGTTCACGCTAACGCCCGATGGTGTGTTTGAATATGTTTCACCGCAATGGACCACGATCATTGGTCATGATGTGAATGAAGTCATTGGTCAGCTCTTTACCAACTTTGTTCACCCTGAAGATGTGACCATTTGTGTAACCGCCATGCGGCGCATCTTTGAAACCGGAACAACACATGGCGGCATTGAATACCGTGTGCGCCGCAAGGATGGCAGCTATCTGTGGTCTAGCGCCAATGGCTCTCTCATCAAAGATGCTACGACCGGTATCGTCAAAGTTGTCGGCATTGGGCGTGACATCAACCAGATCAAGTGTGATCAGCAGGCATTGAAATCCTCAATGTCTTTGCTCAATGCGGTTATTGAATCAACAGACTATGGCATTTTGGTGATCAATAACGATGGGTACGTTGCACGCCATAACCAGCGATTTTTAGACCTTTGGCAAATACCGTCAGAAATTCTTGACACACGCATGGATGGTCCCTTGTTGAATTTTGCCGCTTCGAAAATGACGAAGCCTGAGCAGTTTCTGGCCAAGGTGATTCATTTGTATGGCAACCCTGACGAGAAAAGTGATGACATCCTTGAACTGGCTGACGGACGAGTTTTCAGGCGAATATCGCATCCCCAAAAAATGGGAGATACCGTGGTGGGGCGGGTTTGGTCATTTGACGATATTTCGGAACTCAAACGCGCAGAACAGGCGGCATTTGCATCCACCCGCGTCAAATCAGAGTTCCTGGCGGGTGCAATCAAAAGTGTTGGACGTTGTTAGGCCGCCAATGATGGCAAACATTGAGTTATCCGTTTCCAGTAACCGTCCCATCGGTGGTTGGCGCGTAGCGTTCGCAAATTCAGCATGGCCTGTGCATTCTTGGGAAGC
>CAIYWD010000264.1 GCA_903929815.1 uncultured beta proteobacterium | reverse complement strand
GAAGTTAAAAATGGAACTCATGGAAAAGACAGTCTAAGGGTATGGTCAATAATAAGTTGTGCATTTGGCTCGTCAGATTTGGGCGCACTGCGTCGTTACAAATCGCTTATGTGGCTGGGCCACACCGCACGATTTGCGCCTGGCATTGCATCTTTAACTCTGACAACCAAATGCACAACTTATTGTTGACCATATCCTATGAATGAGCACTGGTTCAGTTTAAGTATAAATACAAGTATATGATTTTAAATAAAATCCAGGATTTTCTGAAGCTATAACACAACCGGCTTGTTGGATAGATCATTTCGACTGGGTCCATGGACAGGAAAATAGTTGATCAAGTGTTGCGTGACTGCCTGTATTGCACTGATCACGCCGCCCTCAAAGTTCGATTGGCTAAATGCTTTTTCCATCTGCTGGCAAATATGAACCCATGTTTCCAAATCAATTTTGGCGTTGATTCCACGATCGGCCACTATTTCAACAGCCCGATCCGCAAGCAAGAGATAGATCAGTAAGCCGTTGTTGTGTTCAGTGTCCCATATCTGGAGTTGCGAAAATACTGCAATGGCTCGTTCTCTGGGTGATTGCCCATTGAACAGAGGTATGCCATCTAACGAACCCTCTACTGCGAACCGAATTTCACACCGATGCAGTTCTTCACTTGCCTTGATGGTCTGTTCTATCGTTTCCAATGCACTACGGGGAAAAGCTCGCCTGACCTGAGAGTCCGTCGTGAACAGATGTTTGAAGATGCGTTTAATGTTCATGACTACCATTTCCCTGATGCCCCGCCGCCGCCAAAACTTCCACCGCCGCCGCTAAAGCCCCCACCACCCCATCCGCCAAATCCCCCGCTCCTGCCTCCACTATAGAAACCATTGCGCCCAGCCATGCCAGTGCCCATCAAGGTCATGAATAGCGCGACAACACCCGCCAAGAGCGCTATCAACAGTGAGCCAACGACAAACCATCCCACCATGGCAACGATACCGCCAGTCACCAATGCACCAGGAACTTTGCCTAACACGGATCGCAAAATACCTCCTATTGCCAGGGCGAATATGAAAACGACGGGCGCGTATTGTTGGATATCACTGAAATGTCCAGCCGTTGTGTGGCTGGGCGCTGGCAAAGGCTCGCCATCAATGACACGAATGATTTGACCAACACCGGCTTCAATACCTCCAAAGAAGTCTTGTTGTTTGAATCGTGGCAAGATGATTTCGCTGATGATGCGGTTGCTGATGGCATCATTGAGCGAACCTTCCAGTCCGTACCCCACTTCGAGACGCAGGGCACGATCATTTTTGGCGACCACCAAAATCGCACCATCGTCCACCTTCTTGCGTCCCAGCTTCCACACTTCAGCCACGCGCAAGGAAAATTGCTCAATGGCCTCTGGTGCAGTGGTGGGGATGATGAGTACTGCCAGTTGACTGCCTTTTCTGGTTTCCAAGGTCGTTAATGTTTGTTCCAGTGACGCGCGATGGGCTGCGCTGAGTGTTGCGGTCTGGTCAATGACATGACCGGTCAGCGGGGGTACTGGCACTTGGGCATCGGCTGGCATCACACAGGCCAATGTGCATACAACCAGCAACCATAGGGCTAACCAACGCACACCGGCTTTAACTGTCATGCCGGTTTTGCCACCCCGAATCATGAAAAACACCCTGGAATCACGGGCATTTTGCCTGCAATGAGTAGCAATGACAGCCCATCCCATGTGGGCAAGATGCCCGCGCTCCCAGGATTGGCTTTATGATTTTTGTGGTATTTCACGTTAAAAATCATTGGGTGACACCCATTGAACCACTTTCAGACTTGAGAGGCACACTGTCAAAGCTCACGCTTGGCGGCTTGGAAATTTCTTTCTCGTTCTCAACAGAGAAATTGGGTTTTAACGTGTAACCCATCACCATGGCTGTCAAATTGGAGGGGAATGAGCGCACCGTCACGTTGTAGTCTTGCACCGACTTAATATACCGGTTGCGCGCCACCGTGATGCGATTTTCGGTGCCTTCCAATTGAGCTTGCAGGTCTCGAAAGCCTTGGTTGGCCTTGAGTTTGGGGTAGTTTTCAGAGACCGCCATCAGTCGAGACAGTGCGCCGGTGAGTTGGCCCTGGGCTTGCTGAAATTTTTGAAAGGTAGCAGGGTCATTGACCAGTTCTGGGGTAGCCTGGATGGAAGTCGCCCTGGAGCGGGCTTCAATGACCTTGGTTAGGGTATCCTGTTCAAATTTGGCCTCGCCTTTAACGACATTGACCAAATTGGGCACCAGGTCTGCACGACGCTGGTATTGGTTTAGCACTTCTGACCAACTGGCTTTAATTTGCTCGTCAGATGTTTGGAATGTGTTGTAGCCGCAGCCAGTCAATAAAAGAGTTACTGCAAGAATAAAGGCTGAAAAAAATGGACGCATATCGTGACTCCTGTAGTGAATGGTCACTGCTCACTGCAGCTACCCATGAGGCTTCAGAGTTTACAGTCAGAGGCTTCAGGGCTGATTGGCACTGCATTAAGAATTTGTTCTATAAAAACAATAGATTAGAACAATGTATAGATCGGGTTAGGATATGGTCAACAATAAGTTCTGCATTTGGTCGCTAGGCACAAATCGTGCGGTGTGGCCTAGCCACATAAGCGATTTGTAACGACGCAGTGCGCCCAAATCTGACGAGCCAAATGCGGAACTTATTATTGACCATATCCTAAGGGGTGCGTTTCAAAGTGATGTGGCTTTGCTTGGGTGCGACATACAAATCCCCCCTAACCCCCCTTTGAAAAAAGGGG
>CAIYWD010000263.1 GCA_903929815.1 uncultured beta proteobacterium | reverse complement strand
GTTCTCATTCCACCCTTTGAAAATGGGGGGGTTAGGGGGGATTTGGATGTTGCACCCAAGCAAAGCCACATCACTTTGAAACGCACCCGTCGGGGTGCGGTTTGCCCAAAATAATAAGCCTTTTTGCCCTGTAACGCACGCCCAGACTACATAGTTAGCTATTGAAATAGTAGTAAGTTGTTAGAAATGTTTGCCCATGAACTCAGCACCCACACCATCCTCACACCAAATCCCCCCCTAACCCCCTTTTTCAAAGGGGGGACAAATACAGCGCTTTGCCCAAATAGGCGAACCGTTCTCATTCCACCCTTTGAAAAAGGGGGGGTTAGGGGGGATTTGGATGTTGCACCCAAGCAAAGCCACATCACTTTGAAACGCACCCGGTGCCAAAGGTAACGGATTATCCAGGAGACTTGCGGTCCGCTGTACTAGCAGGCTGTCATGACCTTGGATAGGACTTGAAGTTACCCCTATAGTCCAAATGCGCGGGTGCTGCAATCAAAGGTTTTCGCGCTGAACTTTCAGTCTTGTTACGGCGATCCAATGCTGGTGTGGACAAGCGACCATGAACGGGGATGTCATCCGTTTTGAAAAATACAATGCTTTGCTGCAATTGCTCCGCCTGTCCCGATAACTCTTCACTGGTAGCGGCAAGCTCCTGAGATGCGCTGGCATTTTGCTGGGTGGCTTTGCTCAATTGCCCCATAGCCCCTCCAATCTGCGTGATGGATTCGCTTTGTTCCGAACTGGCGGCTGCAATTTCCTGCACCAATTCTGAAGTTTTTTGAATGCTGGGGACAATCGCATCAAGCAATTGGCCTGCAAGCTCCGCAGTGGTGACGCTGCTGCTTGCCAGTTCACCAATCTCTTTGGCGGCTTCCTGACTGCGCTCGGCGAGTTTGCGCACCTCGGCTGCTACAACGGCAAAGCCTTTTCCATGCTCACCAGCACGGGCAGCTTCAATGGCGGCGTTCAATGCCAGTAGGTTGGTTTGGTAAGCAATATCATCCACAATGCTGATCTTGGATGCTATTTTTTTCATCGCTGTCACTGTCTGACTGACGGCGCTTCCACCCTCGACAGCCTCTTTGGTGGCCTTGGCCGCCATGCCATCGGTGACCCTCGCGTGGTCGCTGTTTTGGTTGATGGACACTGACATGACGTTTATGGAAGTGCTGGTTTGCTCAACGTTTGAAGCTTGTTCGCTGGCAGCTTGCGACAGACTTTGCGCAGTGGAACTGACCTGGTTGGCCGCGCCGGTCAGCGCATCGGCTGCTAAACGAACTTCCGAGATGACACGGGTCAGATTGTCTGAAGATGCGTTGACGCTGTCTTTGACTTTGCCAAACAGACCTTGGTAATCATGGGTGATTCGCTGGGTCAGGTCGCCTGCGGCCAGAGCAGCTAGCACTCTTGCAACATCGCTCAAGCCCTGCTGGCTGGTATCTAGGAGTTGATTCATGCCAGCAAAAATTTTGGCAAAGAAGCCTGTTTTACCGTCCAATGTTAGTTTGCCGCTGAAATCTCCACGGGATGCAGCACTCACGACGTTATCAAGTTCTTGTTCTGAGGCTATCTCCTCGGTGCGATCAACCCATTGGGTAATTCGTCCAAGAGGCTGGCCATTGCTGTCAGACACTGGGCTGGCCAATAACCTGAGTTTGTGACCATTAATTTCCATGTCCATGGCTTCTCCGGTACGCACAGCTCTGTCAAAGCGTACAGCATGATCCGCTTCCTTGAACAGGCTTGAGAGTTTTTTGCCATAAAACTTTTGGGTATCAAAAGTTTGACCGCCAAACAGTTTAAGCAGTTCTTTGGCCGGTGGTGTTGCATGCACCAGCATGGCGTGGGCGTTGGAAATTGTCACGCACACCGGCAGGCTGTCTAGCGACAGGCGGATGCGCTCGTTGAAGCCTGCAGCCTCGGCAGCATCTCGCAGCGACTGCTGGACTTTATTCATCGCATGACTGATGCTAGCCTGCTGACCCGGCAAACGATCCATGGTCACGTCAAGCCTTCCTTCGGTGTAACCTGTCATCACTTCAACCAATTTCATCACAACACTAATATGTGCCTGCACCACTTCATTGATGGAATCGGCCATGGTGGCATACGCATCTGGCAGACCCTGGGTGGACATGCGATAGTCCAACATGCCTGCACCATGTTGTTGTGCCAGTTCGTCTTGTGCTGACTTAAACTGTGTCAGTACAGTTTGCATATCGATCAGCGAGTTGAGCAGATGGGCAGGCTCATCACTTCCAAACGGACGCGATGGCATGTCGCTCAAATCGCCACCGGCAATCTTTTGCAAGTGCTTGTCAATCAGACGCAAGCCACCGCTGGTCACCCCATAAAAACTGTAAAACAGATAGGCTGCCAAGAACAAAATCACAGCGATCACACTAAAAGTTGTCAAGTTTTGAACCTGCATGTCGCGTAATCTTTGTACCAGCAAATCATTGAGCAATGGCACAGTCTGCTCAAAAATTCTGCTAAAACCTTCAAATGCCTGGCCTCCGTCATCCCACAGTGCGTTGGCAGTTTGTACGTCTTCTTCCATGACAGATTTGTAAACACGTGCTCGATAGGCTTCAACCCGCTGTAATGCTGACAGATCGAGCTTGGCCTTGAGTTCTGGCTGGTAGGTCACAATTTTTTCAACGTAAGTGTTGACATCCTTCACGTCCGAGCGAAGTTGCGCATCCCACACAACATATCGAAATATGGCTTTGTGACGATCGGCAGCAGAGATACTGCCAGCTTTGGATGCCAAGTAGGTGCTCCATGCCCTGATCTGCCCCAGATTTTCCTGAATAACGGGCAACTTTTGCGCCACCACCAGTCCCAGATACAGCGTGTCCATTTGAGAATCCAACACCAAACCAGAACGATCCGATATGCGCGACAAAAGTGCAATGCCAGCATTGGTGACAGGCACAAAAACCGTACTTTGACCACTGGCATCCAGTCCATTGCTTGATTTTGCCGTTTCATTCCATGTTTGACGAAGTTCCTTAAACGCCTCCCGAATCATCAACGGGTCTGCTGACTGAGTCAGTTCCTGGTCTAGCCTGGCAAACATGGCATCTGCATTGCTGCGACTGGCTTTATAGGCAGCCAAAGCATCAAAGCCACCGATCATGGCCCGGGTTGCATTTCTAACGATCACCAAATGTTGGTTGAGTGGCACAAATGATCGCAAAACACTCACGCCCTCAATTTCGTTTTGAGTATTGCGCCGGTTGTCCAGATAAGACTGGGTGACAAACCAACCCAACAAAAAAATGGGGAGCACAAATGCAAAGCTAATCACAGAGGCTTTGGCAGAAAACTGCAAGTTTCCCATCAACCGCATGCCGGGTCCCCAAAACCCGGTAGGTCGCAATGCGCTGTGTGTTTTGTTTGCATAATCGGTCATACGTATTCCAGTTTAGTTGTAACTTTTTGGTAAATAATAATAAAAAAGCAGCTTTGCAAATGCATATTGATAGTGGTGGGATGGCGTTAGGATATGGTCAATAAAAAGTTCCGCATTTGGCTCATCAGAGTTACATGCCGGGCACAAATCTGACGACACAAACGCAAAACTTATTGTTGACCATATATCCTAAGATAAAAAATTGAACAAAAATCATCGAATTTCGATAGCCTCAAACCTCACCGGAATGGCAATGGAACGGGGCTAAAATTTGAAATTCTTCAAAAAAAGTCAATATTAAATCAACATAAAAATTTTTTACAAAATGGTTAATTGTTCAAAATTCAATTATTTTCAATAAAATCATTGAATTAGGTGATGATTTAGCAAAAAGGCGGAGAGTGCGAAAGCTCTTTTCTACTTCCATCAAGCCGCAGAGAATTCCATATCACTTTGAATCGCACCCGCTACAAGTCGCCAAATTCGCTACAATTGATCGCAATTGGTGATATAGCTCAGTTGGTTAGAGCGCAGCATTCATAATGCTGATGTCGGTGGTTCAAGTCCAC
>CAIYWD010000262.1 GCA_903929815.1 uncultured beta proteobacterium | reverse complement strand
TGCATTTTTCAGATTTGAAGTTAGGGCAACATAATTTATTAAACATAACAAAGTATCCTTTTAATTCCGTGAAGTTTATGCGAAAAACTTGAGATTTTACATCTAAAGTGGATGTAATTAATAATCGTAACTCAAGTGAACCAGTGCCGCTTCGGCAATGGCCTTGCGCGTGATGCCCTCATGGTGCTTCATCACCGACTCCAGGCCAGGGGTGTCGATCAACACCAGGCCTTTTTTGAGCAAGTCGTGATCCATGAACACCTCGATGTAGTCCAGCGACCGACGCACATGGGCATGGTGTTCGTCAAGTTCGGTGCCCCAGCGAACCAGCTCTGAGTCATCGCGCCACGGCATGTCCTCGCAGGGTTTGTTGTCCTGGTAGTGAATGCGAATGAAGCGGTCATGTTTGCCCGCAGGCAGGGCGCGGATAAAGGTATTGATGGCGGTGGTGGCCTCCATCGCCGTTGGCAGCAATTCAATCCCCAGCAGGGCATTGACCAAACTGGATTTGCCGCGTGAAAACTCGCCAATCACCACCAGCCTAACCTGATCGGCGTTCAAGGCATCCAGCAGTTCCTCAAACTTGGCGTGCGAAGTCTTGAGTTCGGCGCTTCCGAACTCATCAAACAGCACTTTTGTTTTTGCAAGGTAATCCTTGGCCGTCTTGATATGGCTTTGGCGTTTTGCAAGGCTCTCGTCGAGGACATTTGACATGGTTGACTCTCCAAAAAAAGGTGACAGATTTGAAAGGCTTTGTTTGCAGGGGGTATCAGCGCCAGAGGCGTTTGATCTGGTCGCTCAAATGCCCAAGTGCCGCCTGGGCAGCGTTGGCTTTGCTGCTTGTTAGCGGCACATGGGCACACTTGGGGCAGGCAGTGTAATAGTCGCCGGGACCCAGGGCATCGCTGCGCGGGGTCACGGTTTTTGACCAGCCGCAGGCCGGGCAGGTGTAGGTTTTGGGGGATGGTGCAATCGGCATGGGATGAACTCGGTTAAATGACGAAAAAAGTGGGGCTATCGTAAACGCAAGGACTGACAAATCCTGTCGTTTTTGGCAGATCGGGCTGCTTGCAACACAATAATTCAAACTGAAATGATATGCATCTTCTGACAGTCAAGGGGTGCGATTCAAAGTGATGTGGAAATTGACCGAACTGCAATATCTGTAGGCGCGGCCAAGGCCGCGCCTACAAGAAAATAGGTCAATTTCAACCGCCAGTGGTATGCCTCACCCGTGAACGTTTTGATCTTCGACATTACTTTGAATCACGGCGGGTATATTCCCGCCTCTCGGGGCGATCCCTTTGTCTTTGGTTTTTTTGATGTCCGATACCCCTCAGCTTGCTGCGGAGTTTTTCATTTTTCTGAAATGGCCAACTGTCCAAAAATCAATTATTTAAGTTATATTTTAGAAAAACCGGGGATGTCTGGTTTCCTGCCATTGCCAGGAAATTGGGGACGTTTGTTGCTGTCAGCGACTGCGTTCTTCATGATTGACACGCCAGGCAGACCGTGACAAAACACAAACTATCGTGAAAATCATCTTCTTACAATGAGTTAATCGATTTAAAAGGAGTAAGACATGTCCGTAGCAACACTCTCATGCAAATTTCAGTGCCCAAAGATATTCGAGAAGCATTGCAGCTCAAACCAGGGCAGAAACTGGTTTTTTTGAACACAGGCTCATCCATCAAACGCATCCCACAACAGCCCATGACCGAACTATTTGGCATTGCCCGGGGAGCAGACACCGACCATTACCGCGATCGCAGCGATGAACCAGAACCCTACACGCAAGCCTTGAACACTCTTCTGAACCAGGGCACGGCATGAAGTTGCCAGACACCTGCGTCTGGATTGAAGCACTGGCGGGCACTCCCACCGGTCAGCGTTATTACGATGTATTGCAACGCACAGACACCCTGATCGTGCCCACGTTGGTGCAATACGATGCGCCACTGGTGTTTGCGTGCCATTGGTGCTGGTATGGCCGAAGACATCGCCGACAAAGCCATTGCCGCCATGCGTGCATCTCATGCGCTTGTTTTGGATGAAGGTATCGCTCTTTATGCCGCCGAACTAGCCCACCAGCACAGATTGGCCACCGCTGATGCCCTGATTTATGCCACGGCCTTGCGCGAAAAAGCCGAGTTGATCACCTGTGATGCCCATTTTGAAGGTCTTTTAGGTGTGAACTACCAACCCAAAGCACTCGCCTAACAACCCCTGCAGCCCATGCCCCGCGACCTCTACACCCAACCCCTCTTTAGCCCCAAGCTCATCGCCAGCCGCTTTCCTGCAAAAGATTTGCCACCTGCGCACCGCGAAGCCATTCTTCAATGGGTTGGCAGCCTTAAAAGCGGGCTGAACAAGGAAAAAGAAGAATCCATCCGGCCAGCGTTTTTACAGCGCTTTTTTGTTGATCTGCTGGGTTATCAATTGATGGGTGGCCCGGTGTGGACGCTGCACCATGAAAAGGGCGCGGCCACGGGTTCTGCCGATGCGGCTTTGGGCACGTTTACAGGTGAGCAGCGTCAGGTGGTGGCCCCGTTCGAGCTGAAAGGCCCCAAGACCAGCAACCTCGATGCCTTGATGTCTGGTCGTCACAAAAGCCCGGTGCAGCAAGCCTGGGAATACGCCAACGACCTGCCGGGCAGCCAGTTTGTGCTGGTCAGCAATTGCGTTGAAATTCGCCTGTATGCGCTGGGCTATGGTCGGGCTGCTTACGAGAGCTGGCAAATCGCAGAACTGTTGCAACCCGAGCGTTACGCCAGTTTTATGGGGCTGCTGTGTTCGGCCAATCTGCTTTCTAACGCCACCCAGTCGCTGCTCAAAGACAACGCCGTGCAAGAGCGCGAAATTACCCAGGCGCTGTACCGCGATTACAAAACGCTTCGTCAGGATTTGATTTTGGGTCTGCACCACCAAAACCCAACCGTCGCCTTTGCCGATTTGGTTCGCCACGCTCAAAAATTGATAGACCGGCTGCTGTTCATTGCCTTTGCCGAAAGCCGCAACCTGTTGCCCAAAGGCTCGATTGCAAAGGCCGCCAGCCACATTGACCCCTACAACCCGCAGCCTCGCTGGGCGAACTTTGTGGCACTGTTCAAGGCGGTGGACAAAGGCAACCCCTACCTGAAAATCCCGTCCTACAACGGCGGCCTGTTTGCGCCGGATGCTGCGTTGGAGCAGTTAAAGGTCAGTGACACCCTGGTGAACAGTTTTCTCAAACTGGCTGGCTATGACTACGCACAAGAGGTCAGTGTGACGGTGCTGGGGCGCATTTTTGAGCAAAGCATCAGCGATTTGGAACACATTGCCAGCCTGGGCGACATCAGCAGCTTTGCGCAGACTGTCCAAAGCACAACCAGCAGCAAAAAGGCGGTGCAGGGCAAACGCAAGCGTGATGGCGTGGTCTATACGCCCGACCACATCACCCGATTTATCGTTGAACAAACGCTCACCCCCACTTTGCAAGCGCGCTTTGATCAACTGCACAAATACTATTATTCTGATAGCGAACTATGTATGCCTGACAAGCGTTTTCGGCCATTTATACCCCCATCGGTGTCGGCTGAAAATGTTGCCGAATATGGGTTCTGGCTGGCCTGGCAAGAGGTGCTGACGCATTTCAGAGTGTGCGACGTGGCCTGTGGGTCGGGGGCTTTTTTGGTGGCAGCGTTTGATGTGTTCAAGGAACGCTACACCCAACTGCACCTGAAACTGCGCGAGCTGGCCCCGTCGGAATTATTGACCTTCGACATCAGCCATCAGAT
>CAIYWD010000261.1 GCA_903929815.1 uncultured beta proteobacterium | reverse complement strand
GGATTGAAACACGATCAGACAGCCCGAAAATCGCCCGCACCAGGATTCGCCCGCCAGAAATGGAGGGCGTGGATTGAAACGCAAAGTAGAGCGCAACGGCAAGGTTTACGAACAGGATTCGCCCGCCAGAAATGGAGGGCGTGGATTGAAACTTGTCCGATACGCGCCAGGCCTCGCTGTCGGGCTGATTCGCCCGCCAGAAATGGAGGGCGTGGATTGAAACATCATTGAGAAAAGCCGTTGAACGCACGCACAAAGATTCGCCCGCCAGAAATGGAGGGCGTGGATTGAAACAATATCTGCTGGCCCGGTGTACCATCCCCAGGGTGGATTCGCCCGCCAGAAATGGAGGGCGTGGATTGAAACATTGAATAAATAAAATCCTCGGTCATCCCCAATAATGATTCGCCCGCCAGAAATGGAGGGCGCGGATTGAAACAAAAGCGGATCAGGCTTCGGTGGCTCTACCAGTTGATTCGCCCGCCAGAAATGGAGGGCGCGGATTGAAACATTGATCACGCACAGACAAAAGCCACACTGTTGCCGGATTCGCCCGCCAGAAATGGAGGGCGTGGATTGAAACACTGTGGCAGTCCAGCAATGGCCAGGCCTTCAGTTGATTGGCCCGATTCAATGGCTTGTGTGGCTGCGATCAGACCGGACAGTTGGTACGTGCGGTTATACGGGCGTTGGGGTGCAGGTGGGGCAGCGTTGAGTCCAAAACTCAAACAGCCTGCCCCGTCCTGGGGACCGTGCAGCAAGTAATCGATTTCATGCAATTCTTGGGCGCTGCGTTCGAGTTGATGTTCAATCACACGCCGCCCCCACGCGTCTGGCGCACTGTCACGAACGGCAGAGGGAATGCCCTGATGCTGTGTAAATTCAAAAACGGTTTTGTCCAGTGGCAACTGAAACGGGTCAAGCGCCACGGCATCGTGCCGTCGCAGGTAGCGGTCGCCATACCGAAAGCGCCCGACCAAGCTGCCGTCTGGCAAGGTTTGCACCTTGAGCAGCGCTGCGGGAATGGTGGTCAAGGTGCCGGGGAGCTGTAGATAAACATAAACCTGGCGTTCAAAAGTCATAGTCGTCGCTGGCCTGTCGTGGTTTTATCGTTCCCACGCTCCAGCGTTCCCGAGTTCGACAGTTGCTTGTAGGTTATTGATTAACAACAGGAAAAACGTGCCATTGCAAATGCTATAAATTTAGGAAAGTTTAAATAAATCAATTTGTTAGAGACATCAACTGTCGAACTCTGGAGCGTTGGAACGCATCCCCTACCGTTCCAGCGGTAGGCCACCGAAGCAGGCATGCCTCAGTGCGAATGCCGTCAGACCCCAAAACGCTGGTACATCAAGCACCATGTTCCCACGCTGTAGCGTGGGAACAATCAGAATCGTTTTTGCCGTCTATGGTGCACCAGATGCCACCAACAACTGCACCGTAGCAAGGGTCAATGTACTGTCTCTGTAAATTCCTACGCGATTTATGCCTGCTTATCAATCAAAAAAATGAATTCACGATTTGGCTCATCTGCATCTCTGAGCCATTCATTTGTCCACTTCATGTTGGCCATTACATTTTTTTTATAATCAAGCTCAATTGTTTTAATTAACTTCCCATGGCGATTAAGAATTTCATTTAGTTCTATAGCTGTGGCTTTACCGCCAGAGCTATAAGAGAGAGCGACATATTTTGCATTCACGGATTTGATAAGTTGTTCAATAGCTTTTACGGCTATGAAATGACCAGACCTATCTTTTCTGAATTCTTCAAAAACTGTAGCTGCGATTTTATCGGATGTATCTTCCCTTCTGAGAGCTGCGCCGAAAAGTTTTGGCTTGTCATTTTTACAAACAGTTGCCCACAAATGGTAATAGGATGCATATCTCACTCTTGATGGCGGCATTTTTTCATTGTTTGAACCATAGGGTGGATCGAGATATGCAAAATCAACATTCACATATTTCACCGACTCAAAAATGTCACCTTTTAAGACAATATTTTCTTGTTCGTTCTCAAATAAGTGAGGAACTTTTAGTTCTACTTTCTTATAAGAACGTGAAGACCAGTCTTTGAGGTACGACGTGAAGTGTCCGAGTGTGCTATCAACACTATCCATCGCAAGAATCAAACTGGTCAGGGCAACAGATTTGTCTATTTCAGATAAGGCTAAATGATCTATTTCTTCCCGTATTCCGTCGAGTTTTCTCGTGTTATGAATCTGCCACGGTTTCTTTAAGCCATCTGGCTGTATGGCCACACCCCCGAAGTCAAGTCCGCCGTAATTTTCAGTAAACCAACCGTCAAAGCCTTTAACAGAATTAAGGTGTTCAATTAAATCCTTATACTCTGATGCTTTTTTCCTGTTTTTTAAGTAACACAAACCAAAGACATAAGACCACTCGGATATGTCGTTACTCGTTATTTTGAACCCGCATTTTGCTAGTGCTTGTGAAACTCTGGTAGTTCCTGAAAATCCATCAAAAACGGTTTTAACATCAATACCGTCGAACAAGGACAGGATGTGTGAAATTAGTTTTAGTTTTGAGCCAGCGTACTTGATTCCTTGGGTTTTAGGTATGTCCACAATTGCATTATCAAATAGTGATGCCGTCGAGTTATACATTAATGCCGTTTGCCTGCTTGAGTTTTTCAATATCATTTTTTATTTCAGAGAGAGCTGCTGCGTGTCCTTTTGAGCTGGATACAAGAGCGTGTGAAAATAATTTCACCAAAATTAAATTGTGTGAATAGTTAATCCAGCCATCTGTCACACTGTTAAAAAATGGGATTGCATTTTTCGTGTTAGTCCACAAGCCGCGCTGTAAAGCATTGGCCGAAGCGTTGCCATAACGTACTTCGCAGATATAATTATCTTTATCGTCATAAAATCTATATGCAGGGTGTTTTCTCCCTGCTCCTTCCGTTGCTTTTTTGATGTATGCAGTTGAGTTTCTTGCAAGTTCCGCATCAAACACCAGGATATTACATTGCTGTTTTTTCTCGTCATAGATTAACGGCAATACATTTATTTCGCTAAAGCATGAAAATGCGTCTTCAGTAAAAATGGCCGCAATTGTCTTTTTATCATCAATCCGATCTCCGTGACTTTCCAGTAATGGAAACATTTGTGATGTTTTGTCAGTTGATAACTGCAAAGGCCCGTCCCCATAAGCCTTTAGACTAATGGGAAATTTTTCGTTTGTAATTTCATTTTCTACCGTAATGTCTTCCTCTTTTGATTTTGCCCGATATAAATCCTTTCCAACATGAATTGATTTAAAGTCATACATGTATTGATTGATAAATTCTGAAATAGCAATTTCAGCAAGATCACCATGCGTTTTATTGCCAATAAGTCGCATAGTGAAAATATTGCTCAGCGTCATTGTTATTAACGCTGGATGTTTTTTGATCAACAAGCTAAAGCGCTTGGTGAAATCTTTGTATGCGTTTTTACTCACAATAAGTCTCGAAAAGTTGAAATGGGAAAAGGGTCTCACGTCATTTTTGAATCCGTGATTTAAAAAACCACATCCGCTACCAGCTCGATTTTCCTCAAATTATCGAGCAATTTTTCGCGGTTTTGATCACTGTTTGTGGTCAAAGAGTTCGCGCAAGCAAATCCTCCATGTGATCATTCAATGCGTTTTCTCCAATGGGCAGTGCAGTTGTCTGAACAAGGTATGTTCACAGCCCTGTTCGCACAGTGCCGATCAGTGGGTGAATTGTTTTTGCCGCCCATCAATCATCAGATGCCCCCAACAACTGCACCACCTCACGAGCCAGTCGCTCGGTTGCCCCTTTGTTCGTCTGGGCAAAGGCAAAGGCGGCTTGGGAGGCTGTTTTTAGTTGGGCTGTATCTGTGACCAGGGCATGAACCAGCGATAACGCTTGCCTGAAGTCAGTGGCACGAAAAGCTGCGCTTGCCGCTTGGGCTTGTTGTGCGGCTTGTTCAAAATTGAAAGTGTGTGGCCCCATGATGAGGGGACAGGCGCAGGCGGCGGCTTCAATCAGGTTTTGGCCGCCCAGGGGTTCAAAACTGCCACCGAGCAATGCCACGTCGGCCATACCATAGTAAAGCGCCATTTCGCCCAGAGAGTCGCCCAGCCAAATACAAGGCTGTGACGGGTCTGATGAGGCATCGGGCGTGTCATCTTTCCAAAGGCTTCGGCGTGACACTCTAAATCCTTGCGATTCAATCAGGTTGGCTACTGCATCAAAGCGCTGAGGGTGTCTTGGAACAATCAGCCATTGCATTTGATTGACTATTAAATTTGTAGCTACTAACGTAGGCTGGGCGTGGGTTATAGGGCAAAAAGATACTAAAGTTTTTAACAGGGCCAGCTCTTCCCCTTCGCGGGAACTGGCCAACATAACGATGGGTTTGGCGATAGACCTTCGCCATTGGCGACCCAAAACCAACTGTGCGGCATCGGGGGTTGCATCAAACTTGAGGTTGCCCAACACCCCACGCACAGGCGCACCCAATTGCGACAGGCGCTTTGCATCGTCTGGGGTTTGTGCCCAGACTGCGGTCAGTGCTGCAAATGCGGGGCGCGCCAGCAGGCTCAACCGCTTTGCTTTTTGCATCGATGGTTCGCTCAATCGTGCGTTGGCCAACATCAGAGGAACGCCGTTTTTTTGACAGGCATGAACCAGGTTAGGCCAGATTTCGGTTTCCATCAAAATGCCGATGTTGGGTTTGAAATGATCCAGAAAACGCTGCACCGCACCCGGCGTATCCCAGGGCTGCCAGGCTTGCACATCGCCTGCCTGCAAGCATTTGACACCTTCGTGGCGACCGGTTGCTGTGCCGTGGGTGAGCAGCAATCGCATAGTGGGCAGTTGGGATCGCAGGGCGGCTATCAACATCGCTGCTGCGCGTGTTTCTCCTAGCGACACAGCGTGAATCCACACCGTGAGAGGGCAGGGCGGTCGTACCGTTTTGTAGCGGCCAAAACGCTCAGGGATGGCTTGCAGATAGCCGGCCTCTTTTTTGCCTCGGTACTTGAGTCTGCACAACAACAAAGGCTGCGCCAGCCACATCAGTAAACCATACCACCAGCGTGTCATGCGTTGACAATGTCTGTGAATAAGACACGTTCCCAGGCTTGCCAGACAGCATCGACTGAAGGTGTAGGCGTGGCGAACACGCTGCATTGACGTGGACGATTCAAAGCCAGCGGCCCCGTTCGCCAGGCGGTATCAAAGTTATAAATTTGCACATGCGGCAAGTTCAGCGCCACGGCTATATGGCTTAACCCGCTATCGACACCTATGACCCCTGTACACGTACTCAAGGCATCCGTCAGTGCATCAAGCGGCAGGTTTGGCCAAACATGGACATCAGGCAAACCGTGGGCAATGTCGTGGCTGGTCTGCTTCTCAACCTCATTGCCATGTGGCACAACGACACCGTAACCGGCGTGATGAAGACGATCTGCCAAGGCGCGCCAATGCAGCAGTGGCCACTGTTTGTCAGTGCGTGATGTGCCGTGTACCAAGGCCACCACACCTTTCAATCCTTTGGAAAATGCTTCTATTTTGATAGCTAACTGTGCTTTATCCATGCGCCTTACAAGCCCAAAAGACATATAAGATGGAATGGCATAACCCAGGGCTGCTGCGCACAGTTGTCGTGATCGTGTGATGGCATGGCAATGCGTTGGTAACGTGATGGCGACATCGGCCACCCACCGCGACGGGGCTTCAAAACCAGAGCCTTCTGTCTGGTTGGCCATGCTGTAGCGCAAGCCCTGGGGGTTTGGTTGCGCCAGCCATGACACCAGCGCAGATTTGCTCAATCCTTGCAGATCAATGACGGCATCGTAGCTTTCCTGTTGCAATTCGGTTTTGAATTGATGCCAGGCACGAAGTGTGTTTGCGCCCAAAAGCGAGGTTCGCCAACGCCGCAGATCGCATTCAATCGCTCGATGTACACCTTGGCAACGTCGAACCAACGGGGCAAAACCACGTTCAACCACCCAGTCGATCTGTGCTTTGGGATGCGCTTGTTGAATGTCTTGCACTGCCGCCATGGCATGAACCACGTCGCCAAGCGAGGAGAGCTTGACGATGAGGATGTTCAATGCGCTGCCTGGTCCAAAACGGCATCAGGCATGACGGAGTGCAAAAGGGCTTGCATGTCGGTCTGAATGCGGTTCAATGCCTCTGGTGTGTGGCCTTCAAAACGCATGACCAGCACCGGTGTGGTGTTTGACGCACGAATCAGCCCAAAGCCATCCGGCCAATCGACTCGCAAACCGTCAATGGTGTTGACGGTGGCAGGGGCTGCAAAATTAACTCTTGCCACCAATTGATCGACGACGGTGTGGGGTTGGCCTTCGGCACACTTCACATTCAGCTCTGGGGTTGAAAAAGAAGTGGGCAGGGCGTTGAGCACGGCATTGGCATCTTCAGACTGGCTCAAAATTTCAAGCAATCGACACGCTGCATAAGTGCCATCGTCAAAGCCATACCAACGTTCCTTGAAGAAAATATGACCGCTCATTTCGCCCCCTAAGGGAGAGTCAATTTCTTTCATTTTGGCTTTGATGAGCGAATGGCCTGTTTTGAACATCAGCGCATGGCCTCCTGCTGCTTCAATGACGGGGGCTAGACGTTGCGAGCATTTCACATCAAAAAGAACAGTGCCACCCGGCACACGTTGCAGCACGTCACGCGCAAAAAGCATCATTTGACGGTCGGGGTAAATGGTGTTGCCGTCTTTGGTCACAATGCCCAGACGGTCGCCATCGCCATCAAACGCCAAGCCAATTTCAGCATCGCCAGACTCAAGGGCTGCTACCACATCGCGCAGATTTTCAAGTTTGCTGGGGTCTGGGTGATGGTTGGGAAAATTGCCATCGACCTCGCTGAAAAGCTCGGTGACCTCGCAGCCAATGGCTCGCAAAATGTCAGGTGACGAGGCGCCGGCAATACCGTTACCGGAATCGACCACAATTTTCATGGGGCGTGACAGGTGGATGCCACCCACAACACGTGCCCGATAGTCGGCCAATACATTCACTGGGCGAATCTGGCCGCCGCTGTTTAATTCCCAAGTTTCAGATTCCATCATGCGCTTGATGGCCAAAATATCATCGCCATAAATGGCGCGCCCCGCCATGACCATTTTCAAGCCGTTGTAATTTTTGGGGTTATGACTGCCGGTCACTTGAATACCGCTGGTACACAGGGTGTTGGCAGCAAAGTAAAGCATGGGGGTGGTTGCCATGCCAATGTCGATCACTTCAATGCCCGCGTCAACCAATCCGCGCATCAGGGCGGCACTTAAATCAGGGCCACTCAATCGACCATCGCGCCCCACAGCGACGGTCATTTGACCCTCGCGGCGGGCCAGTGTGCCAAAAGCGCGGCCTACGCCTTCAACCACGTCCACGTTGATGGTGTCGGGTACGACACCACGAATGTCATAGGCTTTGAAAATGGAGGGTGATAACTGCATGAAAAATCCTCTTGTCTTTGGGTGAAACGGTCATGAGCGGCGAATTGTAGGGGGCTGACACCCTGTGAAAACGCCCGTTTCTCACGGATTTGGGTATCCACTACACTGATTCAATTTTTTTATACCAGTCCATCATGCTACGTCTGTCTGAACTCAAACTCCCCCTGCCCCCCATCATCCGCTGTGAGGCCGACGCGACTGAGGATGTCTGGGCAGATGGTTTGCCTCACCCTTTGACAGAGCTGCGTCGTCTGGTTATGGAAACCCTGAACGTCGCTGATTCAGACGTGGGTGAATTGCAGGTTTTCAAGCGCAGTTTTGATGCCCGCAAGACAGATATCAAGGTGGTTTACATCGTTGATGTGGCACTGGTCAGCGCTGCGCTGGAGCAGCAGGTGTTGCACACATACCCTGATCATTCGCATATTCAACCCACACCGGAGATGGCTTATCACCTGATGGCAAAAGCGCCGGTGAACCTGCAAAAGCGCCCGGTGGTGGTTGGTTTTGGCCCCTGCGGTATCTTTGCTGCGTTGATTTTGGCGCAGATGGGCTTGCAACCCATTGTGCTGGAACGCGGCAAAAAGGTACGTGAACGCATTCCAGATACCTGGAATCTGTGGCGAAAGCGCATTCTTAACCCTGAGAGCAATGTCCAGTTTGGCGAAGGGGGCGCAGGCACGTTTTCAGATGGCAAGCTCTACAGCCAGATCAAAGACCCTCGCCATTTGGGACGCAAAGTGATGACAGAGCTGGTTAATGCTGGCGCGTCACCTGACATTTTGGTGAATGCCCATCCACACATTGGCACTTTCAAACTGGTCAATGTGGTGGAAAACCTGCGCTCTCACATCATCGCGCTGGGGGGCGACATTCGTTTTGAGCAGCGCGTGATAGACATTGACGTACAGACCGACTTGCACGGGCGGCAATTGCGTGGCTTGACCATTTTGAACCAAACCAACGGGCAAACGTATGAACTGCAAGCCGACCACGTCATCATGGAGCTCGGCCACAGCGCACGAGACACGTTTGCCATGCTGCACGATCGTGGTGTGGCGCTACAGCCCAAGCCGTTTTCAGTGGGTTTTCGCATTGAACACCCTCAAAGTGTGATTGACCACGCCCGCTGGGGTCGTCATGCCGGTCACCCCATGTTGAGCGCTGCAGATTACAAGTTGGTCCACCACGCCAGCAATGGTCAAACGGTTTATAGCTTTTGCATGTGCCCCGGCGGCGTGGTGGTCGCTGCCACGTCCGAGTCTGGCTGTGTGGTCACCAACGGCATGAGCCAGCATTCACGCAACAGTCGCAATGCCAACGCCGCCCTGGTGGTGGGCGTTGACCCCTGTGACTATCCGCAACATGCCAGTGCCTTTGTACAGGCTTTTGGCGAAAGTGATGGGGAGCGATATGCTGGGGAAGTTCTGGCCGGCTTGGCTGCTCACCCGCTATCGGGAATCAATTTACAGCGCCAGCTCGAATCCAAGGCCTTTGTGCAAGGCGGCAGCAACTACGATGCCCCCGGGCAATTGGTAGGTGACTTTATCGCAGACAAAGCCTCTGACACATTAGGTGCTGTCATTCCGTCTTATCAACCTGGTGTCAAGCTCTGCAACCTAAGTCATAGTCTGCATCCAAAAGCCATAGCCGCCCTGCGCGAAGCTTTGCCTGCGTTTGGCAAAAAAATCAAGGGATTTGACATGCCCGATGCCGTTTTGACCGGCGTAGAGACAAGAACCTCGTCACCTGTTCGCATGGTGCGCAGCGACGATTTTCAAAGCACCAACACTGCGGGTTTGTATCCGGGAGGGGAGGGCGCTGGTTATGCGGGAGGCATTTTGTCATCCGCGGTGGATGGCATCAAACTGGCTGAGGCCGTTGCTTTGCTCATGGTTTGATAGCTGCTTAGGCTTATCCAGTAAAACATATTCTGTAGAGGCGGCATCCTGCCGCTTTAGCTTGACAAGCGCCCAGATGGCGCTTCTTCACATACACGCCAACTGTCATGAATGTACCCCGAAGGATGTAAGAAAGCTCTCATTAGGCAGGACTTCCATCCGGTTGGTTCGTCGGGTGCGTTTCAAAGTGATGTGGTGCAATACATCACTTTGAAACGCACCCTGGTTCGTCAGCAAATGCGTGGCAGCGGCTCGCTGGTGAGCCAATCCACCCGACGACGGCCACCAAAGGCTGTGTTCATTTGTACAAAACAGTGAGCATCAGTCACAACATCACCCATCACCGCAGCATCCACTCCCAAGGGATGGGACCGCATGGCGGCCAGTACACGCACGGCATCTGGTGCAGCGCAAATCACCACAAGTTTGCCTTCATTGGCCACATACAGTGGGTCAATTCCTAAAAATTCGCAAGCAGCCGCTACCACAGGCTTGATGGGGATGGCGCGCTCTTGCAGCATCATGCCCACGCCCGACTGGTGGGCAATTTCGTTCAGGGTAGAGGCCAGGCCGCCACGCGTGGGGTCCCTTATGCAGCGAATATCTGCACCGGTGTCCAGCACTTTGGCAACCAGTGTGTGCAGTGCTGCGGTATCTGATGCAATGGGTGCGTGAAATGAGAGGTTTTCACGCAGGCTCATGAGGGCTATGCCGTGGTCGCCCAGGGTGCCAGATACCAGAACCACGTCACCCGGCCGTGCCCGTTCGCCGCCCAAATTCAGACCCTCTGGCAAAACGCCCACGCCAGTTGTGGTGATAAAAATACCGTCACCTTTGCCACGCTCCACCACTTTGGTGTCACCCGTCACCACCCAAACGCCGGCCTGTTGTGCTGCGTGTGCCATGGATTTGACAATGCGCGCCAGGTCTGCCAGTGCAAAACCTTCTTCCAGAATAAAACCTGCTGCCAAATACAAAGGCTGTGCCCCCATCACGGCCACATCGTTGATCGTGCCATGCACACACAGGCAGCCGATATCGCCTCCGGGAAAAAACAAAGGCGTGACCACATGACCATCTGTGGACATGACCAGTCTTGCAGGTTTGCCATTGAGCATGGGCGCAGGCAGCACGACACCGTCGTTTCCCTGCCCCAGATAATCGTTGCCCAAATAGCGCACAAAGAGTTCAGAAATCAGTTGCGCCATGGCGCGCCCGCCCGCTCCATGCGTCATATCCACCCGACCCGTTTGAAGATTGAGCGATGAAACATAGCCACGTTTATGGGAATCCAGGTTCATGCGATCTCCCTGTAACGACCATAACTGTAATGCGCCGCACACGCGCCCTCGCTGCTGACCATGCACGATCCGATGGGGTTTTCGGGGGTGCAGACACTGCCAAACATCTTGCAATCATTTGGGTTTTTGATGCCGCGCAAAATGGCGCCACATTCGCAAGCCTTGTTGTCTGGGACTGACCGGTAATGGAGGTTAAAACGCATTTCGGCATCGAAGGTAGTGTATTTTTCACGAATCATCAAGGCTGAATGCGGTACGACCGAGAGGCCACGCCACTCAAATTCAGCGCGCACATCAAACACTTCGGCCATGCAGGCTTGCGCCTTGCGATTGCCATCACGGCTGACCGCACGAGAAAACTCGTTTTCAACTTCAAACCGGCCATCGTTGACTTGGCGAACCAGCATCAAAATGGCCTGCATCACGTCGAGGGGTTCAAAGCCTGCAATGACAACCGGCTTCTTGTGCTGATGTGCAAAACATTCGTAGGGTTGGCTGCCAATGACGGTTGAGACATGAGCAGGGCCAATAAATCCATCCAGGGGCAAAGTACCCCATGATGGCACCTGCTCCTCTTCAAGCAAATGGGCGATGGCTGGGGGGGTTAACACATGGCAGCACAACACACTGAAATTCGACAGTTTTTCTTGACAGGCCTGCAAAATGGCCAGTGCCGTGGGGGGTGTGGTCGTTTCAAACCCGATGGCAAAAAAAACCACTTCGCGCTGCGGGTTGTTACGCGCAATGTGCAAGGCATCGCGTGTGGAATAGACCATGCGAATATCGCCCCCCTGTGCCTTTGCTTTCATCAAAGACAACCCCGAAGACGCAGGAACGCGCAAGGTATCGCCATAAGTACACACAATGACACCGTGGTTCAAGGCTAAATCAATAGCCATATCGATTCGGCCCATCGGCAATACGCACACGGGGCAGCCTGGGCCATGCACCATTCGCACAGAGGGTGGCAAAATATCCATCAAGCCATAGCGCGCAATGGCGTAGGTGTGACCACCACAAAATTCCATGAAACTGTAGCGTCGTCCAGACTGCGTTTGCGCGGCAATTTTGTCGGCCAGAAGGATGGCCACTGTGCCATCACGAAATTCGTCAATGTATTTCATGCCGCAGCGTCATGGATGTGAGAAAACAGTGCCAGCGTGAGATCGGCTTCCACGGGGTCTAGCTTGGACAATGCGTAACCCGCATGCAAAATGACATAGTCTCCCACTTGAACATCATCCAAAAGGGCGACTGAAATCTCTTTTTGCAGGCCATCCAGTTCCACCATGGCAGCGTCTCCTGCCTCACCCAAACCCACTTGAATCACTTGAACGGGAAGTGCCAGACACATAAAATTTCTCGGTTGAAGGGTACAGATCAGTGGTCAGTGGTCAGTGGTCAGTGGTCAGTGGTCAGTGATCACTGGTATTTACTGCCCACTGCCCACTGCCCACTGTCCACTGTTGGGGTGGTCTGGATGCCATGAGATTGAGATTGAACTTCACACCGGCAATTTCAGAAAATGCTCGCGGTAGTATTCGAGTTCATCAATGGCCTCATGCACATCTGCCAATGCCGTATGGCAATGTTTTTTCTTGAAATTTTTACAAACATGAGGTGACCAGCGTTTGGAAAGTTCCTTGAGTGTGCTGACATCCAGGTTGTGATAGTGAAAAAATGCTTCCAGCTTGGGCATGTACCGTGCCAGAAAACGCCGGTCCTGCCCAATGCAGTTGCCGCACAGGGGCGAGCTGCTTTGAGAGACATAGCTGCTGAGGAAAGCCAGAATTTGCTCTTGGGCCTCATTTTCTGTCAGTATGGATGCCTTGACCTTGTCAACCAACCCAGTTTTACTGTGGGTTTTTTTATTCCACTTGTCCATGCCGTCCAGCACCGAATCACTTTGATGCAGCACCAACACAGGGCCTTCGGTGCGATGTTCAAGCCGGGGGCTTGTGACGACGACAGCAATTTCAATCAAGCGGTCGGTCTCGGGGTTTAAACCGGTCATTTCGCAGTCAAGCCAGACCAGATTTTTGTTGGATTTGGTCAGAGTGGGTGTGTTGGACAATGGCATAAATTAGATTGTCGCTTAGGATAGGGTCAGAAATAAGTTGTGCATTTGGCCGTCAAAGTTAAAGATGCAATGTTGGGATTTGAACAAGGCCTGAACTGTCACGAATGACGTTCCGAACAGGCACGCAATATATAAGAAATTGGCATCTAACGCTTACCAGTATTGAGTTAGTAGCTACAAATTAAGAAGCATCGTACATAAAAATGGGTGCGTTTCAAAGTGATGTGATGCAATACAAAAACCAAATCCCCCCTAACCCCCCTCTTTCAAAGGGGGGACAAATACAGC
>CAIYWD010000260.1 GCA_903929815.1 uncultured beta proteobacterium | reverse complement strand
CTGAATTGCTGGTTTTTGGGTTTTCCTGTCTTGGTTGTTCTGAATTGATTTAATGCGTGAGGGGGAAAGACGCGAAGGGCGAAGCCCGTAGCGGGTTTCCCCCTCACGCCCCGCTTCAGATCGGCTCGGGCATCGGTGCTGCCTTGGCGCTATCCTTACGCAATTGTTCGCGCCCCTTGATGCGTGACTTGGCCGCCATTGAACTTTGTGCAAACCGATACGACTCGTTGCCTGTCTCCACGATGTGGCAATGATGTGTGAGCCGATCTAAGGGATGTCCCACTTATTATTACTCCAATAACACATCGTAACTGACTGATTTTTTGACAATTAGCCATGATTTTTTGGAGCAACAATAAGTGGTGCATACCTAACAACGCCGTGGTCATCTTGGCATCGACAAACACGTTGGACCATTCCGACTTTTTGTATCCATGAAGACCACAATACACTGGATTCCCGCCTTCGCGGGAATGACAACATTTGGGCCAGGGGTCTAAACGGTTACCTACGATCACATGATCAAGTTGCAGAGACGTAGTGAATATGTAAAAATTTGCACATGAAAAATACCGACACTACTACTAAAAAAATGACTTATGAGCGTGACGATGAAGCGATCACAGACGAGAAACTGGCAGCTATCCAAAAAATTGCTGATGCACAGTTACCAGCTTGCAAAATGATCAGCTTCAAATCGCTGACAGATGATGTGAAACAATCGAAAGTTGCTGATCAACAGACGATGTTTTGATTCATATCCTTCACTCACTACACAGGTGAATGTGTACGCAACCAATCGCGTAGAGCATCATTCATGCGCGGTTGCCATCCTGCACCTGTGGATCGAAAAGCTTCAAGCACATCTTGACTGAATCGCACTGTTACCGCCTGTTTAATTTGAGCTTTTTGTTTGCCACGTGGCTTGATTCCCATAATCTTAAGCAAGTGCGGCGGCAACACATCAGCAGCAGGCTTAAATAGTGAACTGTCCACTTCTGACAAATCACCAACTTCGCCATCATCATCAATCACGGGTAAGCGCGAATCCATGTTTTCCTCCTTCACGTTGGTTAGCCTTGCGAAAGCTGATAACCCGAATGCCATTGTTGACCGGGGTAAAACACAGCACATGCAGTCTGTTGTCTAAATACCCAAGTGCCAAGAAACGATCTTCAGGATAAATCTTGCGCGTGTCTTGCCATATACGCGCAGTTTTAAAATCAAAATCAGAAGCTCTCTCAAAACTTAGACATCGATCAGCGACAGTGCGCATATTTTTAGCGTTGTCATAAGTTAACTTCATCGGGCTTATTGTAACTCCAATTTGCTAGAGTACACAGACCGCTTGTAGGGACAGTAGGGTGAATCGGGTACTGTTACCCCGATTTCAGAAAAAATTTTTTACACATGGCGAGGAGGCTCTACCCTATTTACCCTATTTACCCTATTCGCCCTACTATTTCGATTAAAAAGTAAGCAATTTCATGGTAAAACACAGGGTTTACCAGTAGAAAACCGCCGTGTAGTATCTTTTCCTAAAAATTTCCGACCCCGCATATTACTTCAACACTGGAGTAATACATGCAAACCACTTACGAATTTCACCCCTTAGCTAACATCTTCCCACTGATTTAAGGTTGGGGCAATTTGGGGGCAGAGCCGATCTCAAAATAGCCAAAAAAAAGCCCGACTGTTTTAATCGGGCTTTTGTAACTTACTGATTTTACTAAGTTTTTGGCGGAGCGGACGGGGCTCGAACCCGTGACCCCCGGCGTGACAGGCCGGTATTCTAACCAACTGAACTACCACTCCTGATAGTTAATCCTGCCATATTCATTCTATGGCAGGATAATCTCTTCGTCATATTATCTTGCATCAGTGCTTACGATAACCTGGCGACCCCACGGGGATTCGAACCCCGGTACTCACCGTGAAAGGGTGATGTCCTAGGCCTCTAGACGATGGGGTCAAAACCTTTGAACTTGCGTCAAAATTAACACTTGAAAACCTTGGTGGAGGTAAGCGGGATCGAACCGCTGACCTCTTGCATGCCATGCAAGCGCTCTCCCATCTGAGCTATACCCCCTCGACTACACGACACCGCAAGTCATCTTCAAGATGGGAATTGTATGATGAAACTGATGCGCCTTTCAATCGAAAGAGAACATTTTCACGGTCGAATAATTCCAGCACAGCATCCAGCGAAGGGGTGTGTGCCGTTCCCATCACCAGCAAGCGCACAGGCATGGCCAGTTGTGGCATTTTCAGGTTACACGCGGTTAGCACCTCTTTGATGGCAGCAGCAATGGAAGGTTTGTCCCAAACACATGCCGATAGTTTTTGTGCCAACATGGCCAGTGCCGGTTTTATGGCATCCGTCACATGCAGGGCAAGTTCATCGGGGTTGGGGGTCACATCTGCATAAAACAAAGCTGCCCAATCTGCGATCGCCACTATGGTGTCACAACGGTCTTTAAACAAAGCACAGAGGCGGGGCAGTCGATCATCAATGGGCAGGTCGCGCTTTTGCAATTGCGATTGAACGAGCGGCATCAGTACATCTACCGATGTCATTTTGATGTGCTGGGCATTAACCCAGCGAAGTTTGGCCTCATTAAATTGTGCAGCACTTTTGCCTAGGTGATCCAGATTGAACCACTGCAACAACTGCGAACGGCTGAAAATTTCGTCGTCGCCGTGACTAAAGCCCAGTCTGGCTAGGTAATTGACCAAAGCATCCGGCAGATAACCTTCGTCACGGTATTGAGTGACAGGCTTGGCGCCGTTGCGCTTGCTCATTTTTTCACCCCGTTCGTTGAGTACGGTGGGCAAGTGGGCATAGACGGGTGGCTCATGTCCCAAGGCTTTGAAAATGTTGATTTGGCGCGGTGTGTTATTCAGATGGTCATCGCCACGGATGACGTGAGTCATCCCCATATCCATATCATCGACCACTACACAAAAGTTGTAGGTGGGAGTGCCATCCGAGCGGGCAATGACCAAATCATCAAGTTCATCATTGTTCACTTCAATGCGGCCTTTGACCTTGTCTTCCCACACCACGCTGCCATTTTGCGGGTTTTTAAAGCGCAACACGGGTTGAATGCCCTCTGGAACAGGGGGCAAAATCTTGCCAGGTGCAGGCCGCCAAGTGCCGTCATACTTTGGTTTTTCTTTTGCAATGTTTTGTCTGTCCCGCAGGGCATCCAGTTCTACCAGACTCATGTAACAAGGGTAAACATGGCCGGCAGCCATCAGTCCAGCGAGGACTTCCTTGTAGCGATCCATACGCTGCATCTGATAAAACGGGCCTTCATCGTAGTCCAAACCCAGCCAGTTCATGCTGTCCAGAATCACGTCCACAGCCGCTTGCGTTGAACGTTCAAGGTCGGTGTCTTCAATGCGCAAAATAAAGTCGCCGCCAGTAGAGCGTGCAAACGCCCATGGGTACAGGGCTGATCGAATGTTGCCCAGGTGAATAAACCCTGTGGGCGATGGTGCAAAACGGGTACGGGTTTTAAGAGTCATTGCAATGCACCCACGTTGTGAAGGCCACGCATCAAATCAGTCTTGATGTCTTCAATATTTTCCAGGCCGACAGCCATGCGAATAAGCCCCTGACCGATGCCAGCAGCCTGTCGCTGGTCTTCGGTCAGGCGGCCATGGGATGTGGTGGATGGGTGGGTGATGGTGGTTTTGGTGTCGCCTAAATTGGAGGTAATGGAACACACTTGCGTTCTGTCAATCACATGAAAAGCGCGCCGGCGCGCTTGCGCTGCGTCTGTGGATGGCACATCAAACGACACCACAGCGCCCCCAAGACCGCTTTGCTGGCGCATGGCCAAATCGTGTTGAGGGTGAGATGCTAATCCTGGGTAATACACCCTGGCAACCTCAGGGCAGGTTTGTAGCCAGGTGGCTAGGGCCAGTGCATTGTCAGACTGTGCTTTCATGCGTATAGACAGTGTTTCCATACCCTTGGTCACTACCCACGCATTAAAAGGCGACAGCACCATGCCCACAGTGCGGTGGACAGATCCGAACGTCTCATTGGCATACTGATGTGAACAGCAGATCGCCCCCGCCATGACACGACCCTGCCCGTCTAGAAATTTGGTTCCGGAATGAATCACAAAGTCAGCCCCCAATGCCACGGGGCGTTGCAGTACAGGGGTGCAAAAACAGTTATCAACGGCCAGCAGCACACCGCTTTCGTGCGCTACAGAGGCCAAAGCGGCAATGTCACAAATATCGGTCAAGGGGTTGGTGGGCGTTTCTGCAAACAACAGTTTGGTGTTGGGTTGAATGGCTGCTTTCCACTGGGCAATGTCAGTTTGTGACACAAAGGTAGTACTCACCCCAAACTTGCCAAATTCCCCTGCAAACAATCGCAAGGTGGAACCAAATACGGATTGCGAGCACACGACATGATCGCCAGTTTTTAATGTCCCCATGCCCAAAAGAAAAATGGCCGCCATACCGCTTGAGGTGGCAATGGCGGCATCAGTACCTTCAAGTGCTGCCAAGCGCTGCTCCATGCCGGTGACGGTGGGGTTGCCCATGCGGGTGTAGGTGTAACCATCTTCCTCATTGGCAAAACGCTTGCGGGCGGTTTCGGCATCGGGTTGGATGAAGCTGCTGGTCAAATACAGGGCTTCGGAGTTTTCGCCATACTGGCTGCGTTCAATGCCTGTACGAACGGCTAGTGTGTCCTGGTGCAGGTGGTCCGGTAATTTTTGAGTGGTCATGGTGTCAGTCTTCAGTCTTCAGTGTTGGGTAGGGCCAGGCGAGATGTGTCGTCAGAATTGTCGTTGGCACGCACGCGGTGTGTGTTCAGGCGAACAACGTCTTCAAGGGTGATATCACCTGTCACGTAAATCCCGTCAAAGCAGGATGCATCAAAATTCTGGATGGCAGGGTTCAAAGAGCCAATGGCTTTTTTCATGCCATCCACATCCTGATAAATCAATGCATCGCAGCCAATGATGGCTTGTACTTGTTCTACTGTGCGATTGTGTGCTACCAACTCTTGTTGCGTCGGCACATCAATGCCATAAACATTGGGAAAGAGAACCGGCGGTGCCGAACTGGCCATATAAACTTTGCGAGCACCTGCGTCACGTGCCATTTGCACAATTTCACGGCTGGTCGTGCCACGCACAATGGAGTCGTCGACCAACAACACATTGCGGCCATTGAATTCACTGGCAATGGCATTGAGCTTTTGACGAACGGACCTTTTGCGAACCGACTGCCCTGGCATGATGAAGGTGCGCCCTACATATCGGTTTTTGACAAAACCTTCACGGTAGGGCAGCCCCAGCAATTGCGCCAATTGTGCAGCGCTGGGACGGCTGGTCTCGGGGATGGGAACCACTACATCAATGTCATGAGGCGGAACAGTGGAAATCACCCGCTTGGCCAGTGCTTCGCCCAAATTCAGGCGTGCCTGATAGACCGAGATGCCATCCATCACAGAATCAGGTCGTGCCAGATACACGTATTCAAAAATGCAGGGACTAAGCACGGCATTGTCGGCACACTGCTGCGTATGAATACGGCCATTTAAATCAATGAACACAGCCTCACCCGGAGCAATGTCGCGATCAAACTGGTGCGAAGTGCCTTCAAGTGCCACCGATTCACTGGCCACCATCCAAGTGTTGTCGTTGTGCCCAAAGCACAAGGGGCGAATACCAAAGGGGTCACGAAAAGCCAGCACACCATGTCCGGCAATCAAAACAATCGCTGCATACGATCCGCGCACGCGCTTGTGAACCTGGCGCACGGCCTCAAATATGTCGCAGGGGCTAAGAGTGATGCCGCGCGTAGTGACTTCAATCTCGTGCGCGAGCACGTTGAGCAACACTTCAGAATCGCTCTCGGTGTTGACATGACGGTGATAGGTGTCGGACAGTTGAGTTTTAAGAGCATGCGCATTGGTCAAATTGCCGTTATGCACCAGAACAATGCCAAAAGGAGCGTTGACATAAAAAGGCTGGGCTTCTGCGTCGCTAAAGGCGTTGCCCGCCGTCGGGTAACGCACCTGACCCAACCCACAATGTCCGGGCAGCGATCGCATGTTTCGGGTGCGAAACACGTCACGCACCATGCCCTTGGCCTTGTGCATGAAAAACTTGCAATTTTGCTGCGTCACGATACCTGCAGCGTCTTGCCCGCGGTGCTGAAGCAGCAGCAGGGCATCGTAAATAAGCTGATTGACTGACTCATTGCTGACAACTCCCACAATTCCACACATGGTTTTCCAATCGGTTCAGATAAAGGTCGGCAAATACTTGCCCATCTCACGCGGCAGGGCAGGCTTTAAAGCTTTGATGGCCTTCAAGGACAGACCTACGCCCATGGACTCTTGCCAGGCAGGAGAAGATTTGAAAGGGGTCATGGCCACCAGGATGGTGGTCAGCAACAGCACAAAAACGCCCCTGAGCCAACCGAAAGCAGCACCCAGCATCCGATCGATCGGTCGTAAACCCACCTTGACCATCATTTTTTTAAACAAGGTGGCCATCAAGCCACCGATCATGACGGTGACAATGAAAACCAGTGCAAAACTGGGGGCGTAGCGCATCACGTCACTCGCTCCCTGCATGGGAAGACGCTGAGCGACAGCAGGTGACAACCCCTGTGCCACCATAAAAGCAGCAGCCCATGCCGCCAACATCAGCACTTCATACACAAAACCGCGCCACGCACCCAACAACAAGGATACCAACAAAATGACCAGAAAAATCCAATCCACAGCAGACATCAGCGCTACGTCATAAAGTTAACAAGACGGCATGCAAATTCAGATTTCTGATTTTGTTTACCACGTCTTCAGCCTCAGTCTTGACCTTAAATGGCCCCACACGAACTCGAGTGCGTTGGCCGTCTTTGGTTTCAGCCACATGAATGTAAGTTTTCAGGCCAGATTGTTCAACCTTCAAACGCACTTTATGGGCCAGAGCAGCATCTTCAAATGAACCAACCTGCACCACAAAACGACTGACGGGGACAACACTCACATCAGGTGTCTGGCCATTAAGCAGGGCCTGCACTTTGGCTGCGTCATTGGGTTTGACAATGGCAGGGATACTTAGAGAGGGTGTTGCACGCTTTGCTATAGTTTGATGAGCGACTAATGCAGACGCAGCGGGCGTTACAGGCCATTTTCCTTCAAGAATTTCTTCTGTTTTTGATGGGTCAGAGTACTCGATCGGTACTGGTTCAGGATCAGACGCAGGATCAGGAGCAGATGCAGATGCAGCAACCGAAGAAACCGGTGCCAGAGGAGCAACAGGTATGACAGGCGCAGGAAAAGTCAAAGGCAACACTTTGTTCTTGTCTGGAATTTCAATTGGTGTATCCACAGAAATAGGGCGCGGCTGCCGGTCGAACAGAATAGGCAGCCCCAGCACGCCAATCAACACCAGGACTGTTGCCCCAATCAGGCGATATTTGGCGCGCTGACGAAGAAGCTCAACGCTCAAGGGAGGAGGTGTATCAGCAACGTCGCCCGTGTCACGAAACTGGAAAAAAGCCATAGGGTTTGTCTGACGATGATCAGGATTTTGGCAGGTGTTGTGCCTGGAGCTGCGGTACGCCTTTTTTCAAAATGTCGCCTACCGCATAGAACGAACCAAAGACAAGAATTCTATCAGTGGGGTTTGCCGCTTCTAGAACAGCTTTCAAGGCTTGTTCTGGCGATTGAAAGCACGCAGCCTGAGCGTGATGAACGTCTTGAGGGGTGTTGATGATTTGCCAACATGACATGACATCAGAAGCCAAGGCAGCCCTTTCGGTGGGCAAATCAGTGAAATACCAACGATCGATCAGAGGATTCATGCGTACCAGCATCTGACTCATGTCTTTGTCGGCCATCACACCAAAAATGGCATGGGTCACAGGGAAAAACCCCATAGCATCCAGATTAACGGCAAGCGTGGCCACAGCGTGGGGGTTATGTGCCACATCAAGCACCAGCACCGGCTGCCCCGGCACCACTTGAAAGCGCCCGGGCAGTTGAACAAACGCCAGCCCCGTTCGCACCGCTTGCGCAGAAACGGGCAATACATCCCTTAATGCGGTGAGTGCTGCCAAAACCCCTGCGGCATTAACCAACTGATTACCCCCTCGCAAGGCAGGAAACGCCAGTCCCCCATAACGCCGACCACGCCCTGCCCATGCCCACTGTTGTTGGTCGCCTGTCACATTGAAATCAACCCCAACGCGCCAAACGTCAGCACCTACTTCTTTGGCATGATCAAGCACACTTTGCGGGGGCAGTGGGTCGCTGATGACCGCAGGCCGACCGGTGCGCATGATGCCGGCTTTTTCATGGCCAATGGCCTCACGCGTCGTTCCCAGGAATGCCACATGATCCATATCAATGCTGGTGATAACCACACAGTCGGCATCGATAATATTGACGGCGTCAAGTCTGCCCCCTAGGCCTACTTCCAAAATGGCAACGTCTAGGTCAGATTGCGCCATCACCAGCAAAATAGCCAGCGTGGTGAACTCAAAAAAGGTGAGCGAAACTTCAGCATCATTTTGGCCTCTGGAGCGCTCTACCATTACGAAAGCAGCTACCAATTCAGTAGTGCTTACGGGCTGATCGGCTATACGTAAACGATCTTCAAAATGCACCAGATGTGGCGAGGTATAAACCCCGACCTTGTAGCCTGCCTGTCGCAAAATGCTATCAAGCATGGCGCAGGTTGAACCTTTGCCATTCGTGCCGGCCACCGTGATAACAGGACAAGTCAGGTGCAGCGACAGGCGATTTGCAACGGTCTTGACGCGATCTAACCCCAAATCGATGCTGACCGGGTGCAGGTGCTCTGCATAGACCAACCAGTCATCTAGGGAACTGTTGGCATCCGCAAGGGGGCATGGAGAAGTATTTAAGCTTTGCATAAGGCTGGTGATTGTCCGTCAAACGGATGCACTTCAGTTAGGAATTCAGCAAGGCGGGTGCGTTTCAAAGTGATGTGGCTTTGCTTGGGTGCGACATCCAAATCCCCCCTAACCCCCCCTTTTTTCAAAGGGGGGAATGAGAACAGTTAGCCTATTTGGGCACAGCGCTGTATTTGTCCCCCCCTTTGAAAAAGGGGGGTTAGGGGGGATTTGGTTTTTGTATTGCACCACATCACTTTGAAACGCACCCCAGCAAGGCAGGAGCAACACCCCAGACAGGTGTACAGTGATCGTTTTCATAGCCAGTTTCCAATCAATAATCTGAATTTTTGAGTCTCGTATGATCGTTTTTTTGTCTCGTACACGTACACTTAAGCCATGGCACATTACAACGCTCCTTTTGAAATTCATGTTCATGGTCAAATCAGCTTGCGACTTGAGGTCGGCTTTACACAGCTTCAAGATGCTCTCAAGCCATTATGGAAATACGCGGGGGCGCGCTCGTTGGCGGATGCTTCTGACAGTTTTTACGAAGACGAACCTGGCATTTTCTTTGATGACGCAGAGCATTTTTTGCGGATGTGCTGGACTGTTGAGGGTGATGATGACTTTCGTCAGATATTAGATGAAATGTGTATGAATCTCAATGATTTAGTCAGCGAAGGTGCAGCCATTGAGGTGACGTTTTATGACACACGATTTGATGATGACGATGAAGAGACTGATCAGGATGTTGATTCCTGTGATGATTTTTTCATGCTGTTTGTCGGCCCTGATCCTGCGGCCATCATGCAAGTTCAGCGCAATTTACTGGTGCAAGATGTCATTAGCCTGATGGAAATTCACTTTGATGTGACGGATCTAGGTGGCGTGGTGGCTGAAATTGATCAACTGTTTCGTCAGCGCTTTGATAACCTGGTTAATTCCTTGCAACTTGGACGGCCACCTCGGGGCGGCCCCAGCGCATCGGTGCATGGCAATGGGCGCAAACCGCGTCATTTGCATTGATGTATCGGTAGCGACACAGGCTGTTTTCACGAACGAATGACACCAAGACCAGTATGCTCAAGCGCATCGGAGTTCATCAGTTGGTGATTGGAATGCACATCCATGAATTTTGTGGTTCCTGGATGGAGCATCCTTTTTGGCGTACCGGCTTTGTTTTGACTGACCCCAAAGACCTTGAGGCCATTTTGGACAGCAGCATTCGTGAAATCTGGATCAATGTATCTGAGGGTCTGGACGTACCAGAGGGCGGCACTGCTGTGACTGAAGAACAGGCACAGCGACAAGTTGTTAAAGCACTCAACAGTGCTCATCAATCCTGTGCTCGACCGGTTCAACCCGTACGCAACAGAACACCTGTGGATGCTGCACAAGAAATTAAACGTGCTGCACGTATTTGTCTGCAAGCCAAGGCGGCTGTGGTATCCATGTTTGAAGAAGTTCGCATGGGTAACGCTGTCGATACAGGAGGTGCGCAGGAGTTGGTTGAAGAAATTTCTGACTCTGTCATACGCAACCCCGGAGCCATCATTAGCTTGGCGCGACTGAAAACTGCTGATGATTACACCTACATGCACTCTTTAGCGGTGTGCGCCATGATGGTTGCGTTGGCACGACAGTTGACATTGGATGATACAGCCACTCGCTCTTGTGGTTTGGCGGGTTTGCTGCATGACGTGGGCAAGATGACAGTACCCAAGTCAGTCCTTAACAAGCCCGGCAAATTAACAGAAACTGAATTTGCCATGATGAAAACACACCCTGCGCAAGGTCACGAAATATTGCTACGCAGCGACTGCATGGATGATGTGGCGCTTGATGTGGTGCTGCATCACCATGAAAAAGTGGATGGTTCAGGCTATCCCAAGGGGTTGACAACCGATAAGATCAGTCTGTTTTCCAAAATGGGATCGGTTTGCGATGTTTATGATGCCATTACTTCCAATCGCCCCTACAAGGCAGGTTGGGATCCGGCGGAGTCCATGCGCAAAATGGCAGAGTGGACAAACGGTCACTTCGACCTGCGGGTATTTCAGTGTTTTGTCAAGAGTGTGGGCATTTATCCCGTGGGGTCTCTGGTACGGTTAAGTTCGGGGCGTATTGGTGTAGTGACCGAGCAGGCTACAAGTACACTGACCGCACCCATTGTCAAAGTGTTTTATTCAACAAACTCGGGGATGCGTTTCGAGCCTGTGGTGCTAGACCTGTCACGTCCGCACATTACCGAAAAAATTATTCAACGCGAAGACCCGTCCAAGTGGAATTTTCATGACCTTAACCTTTTATGGTCAGGGCTTGCGGGTTATCACTCTTGACTCAACTTTGTGACTTGATCGCACTAATAAGTCAAAGCTGTTGATTTATAATATAAACTATTGATACGTATCTCATTTATTGACATTTTTACTGAACAATTTTCGTATCTTTTATTTGACTCACTGAAGCAGCCTGTTTCGCAGGTATCGTTTCTTCAAGGACTTCCATGTTTAATCGTCACATTCTTATCGAACAAACTGACCCTGAGCTGTTTGCCGCCATTCAATCTGAAAACCAGCGCCAGCAAGATCATATTGAGCTGATTGCCAGCGAAAACTACGCATCACCCGCCGTGATGGCTGCACAGGGCACTCAGTTGACCAACAAATATGCAGAAGGCTACCCCGGTAAGCGTTATTACGGCGGTTGTGAGTTTGTGGATGTGGCCGAGCAATTGGCCATAGACCGTGTCAAACAAATTTTTGGCGCACAGGCAGCCAATGTGCAGCCGCACTGCGGGGCATCCGCCAACGAAGCTGTGTTAATGGCTTTTTTGAAACCTGGCGACACCATCATGGGCATGAGTCTGGCTGAAGGGGGGCATCTGACGCACGGCATGTCCCTCAACATGAGTGGCAAATGGTTTAACGTGGTGAGTTATGGCTTGAACGATGCAGAAGAGATTGATTACGATGCCATGGAGCGCAGAGCTTATGAATTTAAACCAAAACTCATCATCGCTGGTGCCAGTGCTTATTCTTTAGCTATAAATTTTGAACGTTTTGCTCAAGTGGCCAAAGGCGTGGGGGCCATTTTTATGGTCGATATGGCGCACTACGCCGGGTTGATTGCAGCAGGGATTTACCCCAACCCTGTGCCTTATGCAGATGTTGTGACCAGCACCACGCATAAAAGTCTGCGCGGTCCGCGTGGCGGCATTATTTTGATGCCATCGCAGTTTGAGAAAGTCATCAATAGTGCTGTCTTCCCCGGCCTGCAAGGTGGCCCGCTCATGCACGTGATTGCTGCCAAAGCGGTCGCTTTCAAAGAAGCCCTGCAACCCGAATTCAAGGTCTATCAACAACAGGTGCTGACCAATGCGCGCATCATGGCCGAGACCTTGATTTTGCGCGGCTTGCGCATTGTGAGTGGTCGCACCGAAAGTCATCTGATGCTCGTTGACCTTCGCGCCAAAGGCATCACAGGCAAAGAGGCCGAGTCCGTGTTGGGGCAAGCCTTCATCACCATCAACAAAAACACCATCCCCAATGATCCCGAAAAGCCCATGGTCACCAGCGGCATTCGCATTGGCACACCTGCCATGACGACACGAGGCTTCAAGGACGAAGAAGCCCGTCTCACCGCCAATTTAATTGCAGATGTGCTGGATCATCCACACGACGCAGCCCACACTGAATCCGTGCGAAATAAAGTGATGGCACTGACAGCACGTTTTCCTGTTTATGGTGAAATTCAGTCATGAAGTGCCCTTTTTGCAGTCATCTAGAAACTCAAGTGATAGAAACCCGTGTCTCTGAAGATGGCGCTGTGATGCGTCGAAGAAGACGTTGCGCCTCTTGTGACAAACGCTTTACCACTTATGAGCGTCCTGAAGTCCCTTTTCCCACCATCGTCAAAAAAAATGGCAAGCGTGTTGAGTTTGACCACGTCAAACTTCTAGCCTCGATGAAGCTGGCGCTGCGTAAACGCCCTGTGTGCATTGAACTGGTTGATTGTGCTGTGGATCGCATTGAAGAAAAACTATTGAACCTTGGCGTGCGCGAGGTCTTTTCAACCCGCATTGGTGAACTGGTCATGTCGGAGTTGAAGAAACTCGATCAGGTTGCTTATGTTCGCTTTGCCAGCGTGTATCGCAGTTTTAAAGACATTGATGAGTTCAAAACACTGGTGGATGAGGTCAGGTCTTGAGTCCATTGGTAACAAATATCAACCCTTGGCTCGTTTATTTTAAGTAATATGTTTAAAATCAATGGGTTGTAAATGTAAAATCAAGAATTTTCCATTTTATAAACATTCAGCGAACCCATGCCATACTTTTTTATAAATCAATAACTTATGTGTAAAAAAACCTATTTTTGCGTCATCGTTTAGACACCCTGAAACTTTGTCTGACCATCCCAAAAAGCACTTCAAAATGTCATGGCATCAGCCCCAATAAATACCAAGGATATGGTCAACAATAAGTTTTGCATTTGGTCGTCAGAGTTAAAGATGCAATGCCAGGTGCAAATCGAGCAGTGTGGCCGTAACCGTTTAGACCCCCCCTGCGATTTTTTGCGCAGTGTTCTCCAAGTGATTGATTTTTTTGGGACGCTGTCCTGCCACGGCCTCAAAACAGAGGGGGGGTCTAAACGGTTACGTGTGGCCCAGCCACCTAAGCGATTTGTAACGACGCAGTGCGCCCAACTCTGACGGCCAAATGCAAAACTTATTGTTGACCATATCCTAAGTGGGAAGCCTTTTTTCCTTCTGTCAATTCGGCTTAGACCTGCATGTTCATGATGTCGGTATAAGCTTGAACCATGCGGTTGCGCACATGTAGCGTGGCTTGAAATCCAATCTGTGCTTTCTGCATGGCCACCATGGTTTCTTCCAGACTGACCTTTGGGTTTTCCAATTGAACTTCTTTTTGCAGTTGGCTGGCATTATTTTGGGACGCACTGACAGAATTCAGTGCATCTTTGAGCGCTGTGCCAAACCCGTTAGGAGACGTAACACTTCCGCTGCGCGCCAGGGACGATGCACCCGAGAGGTTTGGGCGAATGGTCGATGGCAATGCATTGGGAGTGAGTTTGAGGTTCATAATGGTGCCAAGAAAGTGTATGAATGCTAATGATGGTATCCGCTAAACATAAATTTGAATAAGCGGGTAAAAACCATCCTTTTCAAGCTCAAGTTTTTGGCGTTCAAAGTCAATAATCATCCGTATCGGATCTGCCTTCTCATCCCTACTGTTGCTATTGCCTAAAAAATGTCCACGACCGATGCTCTTACTGTCCCTGAGAAGCCTACCTTTGCCCAGCGCGTGGCAAGGCTGGATCGGGCACAAAGAATCCGTTTGGCAGTGGGTATTGTGTTGTTTGTGGCGATTGCCGTCATTGGTTTGATGATGGGACGCCAGTCCGAATGGCGCGTACTGTACGCCAATTTGCCTGACAAAGATGGCGGTGCCATTGTTGCCCAGTTAACGCAAATGAATGTGCCCTACCAATATGGAACGGGCGGAGGGTCTATTTTGGTGCCTGCCAATATGGTGTATGACACCCGTCTTAAACTGGCTTCGCTGGGTTTACCTAAGGGTGCAGTCACTGGTTTTGAGTTGATGGACACGGCCAATCGCTTTGGCATGACGCAATTTCAGGAGCGATTGACGTTTCAGCGGGGGCTGGAAGGTGAATTGGTACGATCCATTCAGGCGCTGTCGTCGGTGCAAAGTGCCAGGGTTCATTTGGCATTGCCCAACCAAAACGGTTTTTTTCGGGATCAGCAAAAACCGTCGGCATCGGTACTTGTGAGCTTGAATGCCGGACGTAGCTTGGATCGGGCACAGTTGGCAGGTATTGTGCATTTAGTGTCGTCGAGTGTTCCTGAGATGGACCCCAAGGCCGTGAGTGTTCTTGACGATACGGGCAAACTTTTATCAACACCGCCAGATCAAGAAGCAGGCTTAGGGGCGGATGCACAGCAGTTGCAGCATGTGCAACAAATTGAGCAGCTCTACACCAACCGGATTCTGGACATTTTAGAGCCTGTGGTAGGGCGCAAAAACATTCGGGCGCAAGTGACAGCAGAGCTGGATTTTTCACAATCCGAGTCCACCACTGAGGCCTACAAACCCAACCAAACGCCTGATTCATCGAGCGTTCGCAGCCAGCAAACGCTTGAGAGCACACTGGCTGCGAACCAGCCGCCTACGGGTGTCCCAGGTGCTGCCACGAACCAACCGCCAGGTCCATCAGGCGCATTTATCAATGGGGCGGCTCAAACGCCGGTGGCAGCAGGGGCTGCCTCTGCTGCAAACGGTGCCAGGCGCGAGTCCATCATCAATTACGAAGTGGATAAAACAGTGCGTGTGGTGCGAGGAGCCACAGGGATGATCAAACGCATCAGCGCAGCAGTGGTCATTAACCACCAAAATGTGACCGATCCCAAGGGCAAAACCAGCGCAATGCCTATCAGCGATGAACAGTTGACAAAAATGACTGCGTTGGTGCGCGAAACCATTGGTTTTAACAAAGACAGAGGCGATTCTGTCAATTTGATGAACGCAGCCTTTACCGACGACAAAGCGAACGTGGCTGATATACCATGGTGGGAGCGTCCAGAAATCCTTGACATGGTGCGGGCGTTGGCATGGCCACTGGGCACTCTGTTATTGGGGGCGCTGGTGCTGTTGGGGGCAGTGCGCCCCGCTTTAAAGGCCATGACGCAACCTCTGCCTGAGCCTGTCGTTGAAGCGGAAGGGCATGTGGATGCTCTTGAAGCAGAAGAGCCAGATCGGCCACTGCTTGAAGGGCCGGGGCAAAGCAGTTCGAGCTTGCCCGCACCGCCAACACCTGCAGAGCTAGCGCTTGAAGAAGCCCGCAAATTAACGCGTGACAATCCAGCAGCAGTTGCTAACATCGTCAAAGCCTGGATCAACGGCGAAGCTTCCTCATGACACCGTCATGTCAGAAACGACCAAGATTTGAATAGGATATTTTTACCATGCCACAACAAGCCGACGGACTTGAAGATGCCGCCATTTTGATGATGTCTTTGGGTGAAGAAGAGGCCGCAGAGGTCTTCAAGCACTTATCACCCAAAGAGGTTCAAAAACTCGGCGAGGCCATTGCAAGAACCAAAACCATCACCCGCGAACGGGTCAATGAAGTGATTGACAAGTTCACAGGTGTGGCCGCAGCGCAGAGTTTATTGATCTCCAACTCAAGCGACTATGTGCGTTCAGTGCTGAAACGTGCCTTGGGCGACGACAAAGCTGCCTTGCTGATTGACCGTATTTTGCAAGGGGGGGATGTTTCAGGCATTGAGAGCCTGAAATGGATGGATCCTTCTTCTGTGGCGGAATTGTTACGTAATGAACACCCGCAAATTGTGGCGGCCATTTTGGTCCACCTGGATTTTGATCAGGCTGCTGATATTCTTAAGTTTTTCACAGAACGTCAGCGTAACGAAGTCATGCTGCGTGTGGCCACCATGGAGGGTATTCAACCTTTGGCTTTGAAAGACCTGAACGAAGTTTTGTTCAATGTGCTCGCAGGGGGCGACAAGATGCGCAAATCGTCTCTAGGCGGTGTCAAGTCGGCTGCTGAAATGATTAACTTGATGGGGACAGCCATTGAAGGCACGGTGATTGAGTCTATTCGCAACCATGACCCTGATCTGGCTCAAAAAATCATGGATAAGATGTTTGTGTTCGACGATATCATCAAATTGGATGATAAAGCCATTCAGTCGCTGCTCAAGGAAGTGTCATCTGATGTGTTGATCGTGGCGCTCAAGGGTGCTCAACCTGAACTCAAGGAGAAATTTTTGGCCAATATGTCATCGCGGGCGGCAGAGTCCTTGCGTGAAGACCTGGAGTCGCGCGGGCCAATGCGTCTGTCCGAAGTGGAAGCACAGCAAAAAGAAATTTTGAAAACAGTTCGCCGCTTGGCCGACGAGGGCACGATTGTGCTCGGCGGTGGTGGTGATGATGCCATGGTATGAATAAGCACACCAATTATTCACGTTTTATTCCCGTCGAAGAAATTGACGACGTGGCGCAGTGGAACTTTGGTTCTATTGATACTGCAGCGCAAACGTTGGCCGCCCAAGTGAAGGTCAGAGAAGCCGCCTTGCTGGAAACTCAAACTGCAGAAAATCTGAAAAAAAGTTATCAAGACGGATTTACCGCAGGCAGGGCGCAAGGGCACAAGACGGGACACGCACAGGGTTATGACTTGGCGAAGGCTGAACTACAGCAGCAGTACAAGAAACAAATGGACGACTTTTTAGCCAAACAGGCACGCCAGGAGGCAGATCGCCTGATCTCGATTTTTGCCAAAATCCAAAGTGATCTGGCTGATGCAGCACAGGTCATGGCTCAAGGCGTGCTGGAATTATCGTGTGAAGTGGCACGCCAGATATTGCGTCAGGAGTTGTCCATCAACCCACACGTGCTCGTCCCCGTGATTCGTGAAGCGCTTGATTTATTGGGTGCAGAGCATAAAAGTGCTGTTCTTCGCATGAATCCGGTGGATGTTGATGTGTTTTTACCCTTGGTAGAACATCAATTTGCCGACATGCAAATTACCCTGCGCGCTGACAACACCATATTGCCTGGCGGCTGTCACATTGAATCTGCCGGCACCGTAGTCGATGCCAGTTTGCAAAAGCGCTGGCAACGTGCTGTGGCCAGCCTGGGTTTGGACAGTGCCTGGGAGACACCAGATGAGCCAAGCTAAATCTACCTGGCACTCGTTTTTGGCAGATGCCAAACACCATGTCCAAAGCACCAACACGTTGGAAGTGCGTGGCACGCTGACCCGCCTGGCTGGCTTGGTACTTGAAGCGGTGGGCATTCGAGTCCCCGTGGGATCACAGTGCTGGATTCGTATGACATCGCAAACACCTGTGTTGGCGGAAGTGGTTGGTTTTTCAGGGGAACGTGCTTTTTTAATGCCTGCGGGTGATGTGCATGGACTTTCGAGTGGTGCAAGTGTGCAAATAGCCCCCCCTTATGTGCCTGTGCCTCGGTTGGGTGAGCGTCGATCTGAACTGCGAGTGATGGCACATGGCGCATTGTGTTTGCCTTTGGGCGATGGCTTGTTGGGACGGGTGGTCGATGCCATGGGAGCGCCGCTGGACTACAAAGGCCCGCTACAAAATGTGACATCAGCCCCCATGGATCGCACTCCCATCAACGCCATGGATCGTGCGCCGGTTCGCAATATTCTAGATACTGGCATTCGCGCTATCAACGCTTTGCTCACGGTTGGGCAAGGCCAGCGTTTGGGCTTGTTTGCAGGCTCAGGGGTGGGTAAGAGCGTTTTGCTGGGCATGATGGCACGCTACACCCAGGCAGATGTCATTGTGGTGGGATTGATTGGCGAGCGGGGTCGTGAAGTCAAGGAATTTATCGAAGATATTTTGGGAGAAGAAGGGCGTGCGCGATCCGTGGTTGTGGCTGTTCCTGCTGATACACCCCCTTTGTTGCGTTTGCAAGGGGCTGCGTATGCTACAGCGGTGGCCGAGAGTTTTCGTGACAAAGGTAAACATGTGTTGCTGCTGATGGATTCACTGACGCGCTATGCCATGGCGCAGCGTGAAATTGCTTTAGCCATTGGCGAACCTCCGGCCACCAAGGGCTACCCGCCTTCGTGTTTTGCCAAACTGCCTCAATTGGTCGAGCGCAGTGGCAACGGCTTGCATGGCATAGGCTCTATCACTGCGTTTTACACCGTTCTGGCCGAAGGCGATGACCAGCAAGACCCCATTGCAGATGCCGCACGCGCCATTTTGGACGGGCATGTGGTGTTGTCACGCACACTGGCTGAGTCGGGTCACTTTCCGGCCATTGACATTGAGCGATCCGCCTCACGCGTGATGCACAACGTGGCATCGCGCGAGCATTTTGAGTTGGCGCGAAATTTTCGGGCTATTTATTCGCGTTATGAAAAGGGACGTGACTTGATTCAACTCGGTGCCTACATTCATGGGTCAGACCCTGCACTTGATGAATCCATTGCGTTGCAAGGGCCTATGCGTGAATTTTTACAGCAAGACATGTTTGAGGCCGCCAGTCTGCAGACCAGTGTGCGAGACATGGGTTCGGTTATGGGTGTGGGTGTGGGCGTGGGCGTGGGCGTGAAATGATCCAATACAGGAGCCATGATGTCTATTTTTAAAGGTTTATCCTTGGCTATTGAGTTTGCTCACGTTCAGCGCGACCGAGCCGTAGCACAGTGGCAAATTGCATTGCGCACACAGGCGAACGGGCACGATCAAATGACGCAGTTGCAACAGTACGCCAGTGAAACAGATCAACGCTGGGCACTTCGTGCAGAACAGGGCACAACGCCTGAATTGCTGCACCACCACCGTCAATTTATGGAGCGTTTGTATCAGGCTATCCAATTGCAAGGTGAAACTCTGGGAGCTTTGGATAAAAAGGTAGCGAATACCCGACAAATTGTTTTGAATGCCGAATTACGTCTGTCAAGTTTCAAAAAAGTCTTGGCCAGCAAAGAAATGGGGTTGAAACAACAACAACAGCGCCAAGAACAAAAGTACTCGGATGAATTTGCAGCACAGCAAATGCAACGGTCACTCCAACAACGAACAGAGGAAACGTCATGAGCATCGAATCACACAAGCCCGCTGTTCAAACACGCAGCACACTTTCTGCTGATCGTTATGGAACGAAGGCTTTGGCTAGGGCAGATGCCACGCTTTTAAGCACCCCTGGCGATTTTTCGACATTGATGAATAGTTTGTCTGAAGACACTTCTGCTATTGAAACCGTTGTACCCAAGAGTACGATTCAAACGGATGTGCCATTGCCCTTGAGGACATCAACGTCACCCTACGCCCCTTCTTCAACAGGGGAAAAAGGCAGTGAAGCATCTCAGGATGAAAGTGACTTGCTCACCCTTTTGAAAAATGAGGGCGAGAATGGGTCAGAAGACACATCAGTCATTGACACTGCTTTAAAAGATGACACTGTAGGCATCACCAATGCAACCGATGTGCCTGTTCAAATGGGACCTGCCACGGTCTTATCCGCACCTGAAAATCGGTTCAAGCCTGTGGCCATGTCTCGTGCAACTGCTGAGACAGCCGATTCCAGTCCACTAAGCCTTTCAACCCACACGCTCACATCCGGTAAGCTCGCGGGGATGGCCAGCGGAATGCTTTCTGTGGGTGATAGCGCCATGCCGCCCAGTAAGCACACACCTGCCACACAAAGCGGCGCCAGTTTTGCGCAAACTCTGCATGACACCAGAAAGTCAGATGTGAAGACGTGGTCCATGCCGCTGGCAGATACTTTTGTGCAGACAGCGGGAATGTCAGAGGTGTTAGCAGGCACGGGGGATCGTTCGACCTTTAAATCTTCGTCCAAAACCGAGACTGGTCTTGAAGGTGCATTTGTATCTTATTTTGGCCCTGCCGATTCATTGAATATTGACCAGCAAGTGACCGCCACTGTGGCTACTGTGCCTGATACGGCAGTGGCAGAAACTGTGACGTATTGGGCAACACAAGGCGTACAAAACGCAGAATTAAAGCTCGACGGCTTTGGCGACAATCCTGTTGAAGTCAGTATTTCCATGCAGGGCGATCAAGCTCAAATTGAGTTTCGCAGTGATCAGCCCGAAGTGCGCCTGGCGCTTGAAAACGCAACCACGCAACTGCGTGACCTATTGGCCGATCAAGGCTTGCAATTGGCAGGTGTGTCGATAGGAGGCTCTGGACGCGACAGCGCTCACAGCAATACACCACGGCAACGCACGGAAGGAAAAAAAGCGGTTTTTGTCAAGACGGTGGCAACGCCAGTCGCTGCCCCCAACATGAGGCATGTGTCGGTAGGCCGATCGCTGGATGTTTTTGCGTGACGTTAGACTTGGGAGCGTTTCATATCAGAATTGAATTTTTGCAAAGGATAAATTGTGGCTACCAAACATGCAGATGCAGGCGCAAATGCCACTACTCCACCGGTCAAGAGTAATAAAAAGCTGTTTCTTATCATTGGGTTGGTTATTGTATTGGTTTTAGGTGGTGGTGTTGCATTTTTGATGTTGAACAAGAAACATGCAGACGATGGTCAATCAGAAGCTCCTGCTGCTCACCCCGCCCCTGTGGCAAAAAAGGCAGTCGATCACAACGCTCCCAAAACACCACCTGTCTATCTACCGCTTGACAATATGGTGGTGAACCTCGCAGACGAAGGTGGCGAAAAAGTGGCTCAAGTGGGAATCGTTTTTGAGTTGTCCGATGCTAAATCTGCTGAGTCAGTCAAGGCGTATTTGCCAACCATTCGCAGCGGTGTCCTGATTTTGCTATCGCAAAGGACATCCAGTGAACTGCTGAGTGCAGATGGAAAGCAGAAATTGATTGACGCTATTTTGCGTGAAGCTTCTGTGCCCTTTGGAGGTGATGCCGAGGACCAAGAAGAAGAAACGAGTGCAAAAAAGAAAAAAAAGAGGAGACAAGTCGTCGAATATCCCGTCACTGGTGTTTTATTTTCCAGTCTTGTCATTCAATGAACTTTTTTAATACGTTATATGAGTGAGTCTTTCCTATCCCAGGAAGAAGTTGATGCCCTGCTTGAAGGTGTCACGGGTGAGAGTCAAAGGCTCACGGAAGAGGTGCATGACAGTAGTGAAGTTCGCCCCTACAACATTTCAAGCCAGGAACGCATCGTTCGTGGGCGTATGCCCACGATGGAAATCGTCAATGAAAGATTTGCCCGCAATTTGCGCGTGGGTCTGTTCAATTTCATTCGCAGAAGTCCCGAAATTTCAGTAGGTCCTGTCACGGTGCAACGCTACAGCGCCTTTTTGCGCGAGTTGGCGGTGCCCACCAATTTCAATATTGTGGCCATTCGTCCTTTGCGTGGCAGTGGCATGGTGGTGTGCGAACCCGCTTTGGTCTTTGGTGTGATTGAATCCTTGTATGGGGGAATTGGAAAATTCCAGACCCGTATTGAAGGCCGTGATTTTTCAGCCACAGAGCAGCGCGTGATCAATCGTTTGGTGGATGTTATTACATCCGAGTACAAAAAAGCCTGGGTTGGCATTTATCCACTGGAGCTTGAATACCAACGATCTGAAATGCAGCCACAATTTGCCAATATTGCCACACCGAGCGAAATCGTTATTTCAACTTCATTTCAACTTGAAATTGGCGAAATTACCGGTTCCATTCATTTTTGCATGCCCTACGCCACGCTAGAACCCATCCGTGACGTGCTGTATTCATCCACGCAAGGTGATTCAATTGAGGTTGACAAACGCTGGGTGAACGTGCTCACCCAAGAGATTCAGGCTGCGCCTGTGGTTTTGGTGGCAGAACTTGCGCACGCCGATACCACTGTGGAGCAATTGTTGGCCATGAAGAAAGGGGACTTTATTGAGCTTGATCGCAAACCTCGTATTCAGGCCAAAATCGACGGAGTCCCTATTTTTGAATGCCAATACGGAACTCATAATGCCAAATATGCGCTCAAAATTGACAAATGTTTAAGAAGTAATGACACCAACTGGAAAGGTGAACGCAATGAATGACAAATCCCCTGAAGATGACGCAATGGACGATTGGGCTGAAGCGTTGATGGAACAAAAAAGTGCGGAGACCAGCACCAGTGTGAGTGACCCTGGCGGGGTGTTGTCAGGTGAGCATCCAAGGTCATTTTCAGTAGGGGGAATTGATGTACCCATCAACGATATCAACAGGGTGCTTGATATTCCTGTTCAACTGTCGGTTGAACTTGGTCGCACCAAAGTCCCCATCAAGCATATTTTGCAATTGGGACAAGGTTCTGTGGTTGAGCTTGATGCGTTGGCAGGTGAACCAATGGACGTTTTGGTCAATGGCTATCTGATTGCGCAAGGTGAGGTCGTGGTGGTCAATGACAAGTTTGGCATTCGATTGACCGACGTTGTCACACCGTCAGAGCGATTGCGTCGTGTCAGCAAGGGCGGATAGGCTTTCGAGAAAAACATTCATCATGTTGCAAGCCTGGTTTCCGATTGTTCTATTGCTCCTGGTTTTGGGGCTTTTACCTTTGGCTTTGAAGTGGCTGCAACGGCGTGTTGCCGGCCTGAACACTGCCACAGTGGGGGCCAATCGCATTGTGTCTGCGGTGGGGGTGGGGCCGCAGCAGCGGGTGGTGACGGTAGAGGTTGGCCCACAAAACAATCGCACTTGGCTCACTCTGGGGGTGACACCGCAGACTATCACTTGTTTGCACAGCACACCTGTGACATTTGACCATCACCTGAAAACAGCGCTGTCCCAAGACGAACCAGCTTATGTTTCGTCCTGAATTACTTTTTATATCATGAGTTGGTGCGTTGTTCGATGGCATCACCGGCTCGGTCTGGCGTTTTTTGCAGGGATACTGCTGACCCTTCACAGGGGTGCGTGGGCACAAGCAAGTCTGCCCCTGTTGATTGGCACTGGCGGTGCCAACACCAGTTTTTCTGTCCCTGTTCAAACGCTGCTTTTTTTTACAGCGCTGTCTTTTTTACCTGCCATTTTGTTGATGATGACGGGTTTTACACGTATCGTTATCGTTTTATCCCTGATGCGACAAGCACTTGGAACACAAGCCGTACCCCCGAATCAGGTGGTGGTAGGTTTGTCCTTGTTTTTAACCCTGTTTGTGATGGGTCCCACCCTTGACCGCGTCTATAGCGAAGCTTACTTGCCCTATAGCACCAATGCCATGCCTTTTGAACAAGCCATCGTGAAAGCCGAAGAACCCATGCGCCAATTCATGAGCAAACAAACACGTCAATCTGATTTGGCTTTGTTTTTGAAACTTGGCAAGCTAACACCAGGCATCACAGCGCTACAGGCACCCATGCGCGTTTTGGTGCCTGCTTTTGTGATCAGCGAATTAAAGTCCGCCTTTCAAATTGGCTTCATGATTTTTATTCCGTTTTTGGTGATTGACATTGTGGTCGCCAGCATATTGATGTCTTTGGGCATGATGATGTTGTCACCAGTTTTGGTCGCCTTGCCATTCAAATTGATGATTTTTGTATTGGCAGATGGCTGGAATTTGTTGATTGGCTCATTGGCTGCCAGCTTTGTGACTTGAAGGTAAGTGATTCACCATAAGTTGCCTACCTCATAATTTCAAAAAACATAGCAAACTATGCAATACCAGAGCGGGTTAGAGCCGAATTTCGTACAATTTTTGACGTAGAAAACTTTCCGTTAAGCGCTTATAAGGTATCGTCATGGACGCTCAGATGGTTTTGACAATCGGCCAAGAGGCTTTATGGATGCTGATGATGATTTCAGCACCCGTGCTCATGGCCGTTCTGGTGGTCGGTTTGCTGATTAGCCTGTTTCAAGCTGTCACTCAAATCAACGAAGCAACGTTGGCGTTTGTTCCAAAATTGCTGATCGCCGTTGCAGTTTTTGCCTTGGCCGGGCCGTGGATGTTGGGCATGTTGGTCGATTACATTCGTCGTACCTTCGAGGCCATTCCTGCACTTGTAATGTAACATTTGTAATGTAACATTTTGATTACATTCACAGAAACACAACTCACCACTTGGTTGTCACCCTTGTTGTGGCCTTTTTTGCGTACGCTGGCCGTTTTTTCATCAGCTCCTTTGCTGTCATCTCGGGCTTTTCCTGTTCGTGCTCGTGTTGCATTGTCTTTTTTTGTGGCACTGGCAGCTCAACCTAGCCTGGAAGGGCAAACAGTCATCAGCATCACCAGCTCAAGCGCCATAGGTGCAGTGCTTCAGCAAGTGGGGGTAGGCCTGGCGATTGGCTTTGCCATTCGGGTGGTATTTTCAGCATTTGAGTTGGCGGGCGAATTGATTGGGTTTCAAATGGGTTTGAACTTTGCCTCCTTTTTTGACCCTTCTCTCAATGCACAAACCAGCGCAGTAGCCAAATTTTTTGGTCAGATGGCGACCTTTTTATTTATCGTCATGAATGCGCACCTGATGGTACTGATGGCAGTCATCAACAGTTTTACGGCATTCCCTGTCGATCAAAATTTCTTGCAAGCTATCCAATACATGAAACTGTACCGTTTGGGGGCATCCATTTTTGCGAGCGGTTTATGGATTGCCATGCCCCTGATTGGCATGATGATGTTTGCCAATTTTGCATTAGGTATAGTGTCTCGGGTGGCACCGCAAATGAATATTTATGCGATTGGTTTTCCAATTACCTTGACCGTCGGCATGGTGGGTATTGCATCCACCTTACCCATGCTTGACAAACCCTTTATGGCATTATTAACGCAGGCTATCGACATTTTTTCCATTCATTGAATCTAAATTCAATACCCTCGCTCCCAGGCCCAATCCAGCCAAATAACTGGCAATGGCAATCTCTGTTGTGGGTGGCAAATCAAACGCATCGGGTACCAGCAACCAATTTTGAACCAGCCCCAGCACCAGCGCATACAACCCGTGCGCCAGCGCCGTCGGTTGTGTCAAAGGTGGCAAACCGCGTTCGGCACATGCCACTTGCATGGCATCTTGTATCCGGCTGACGATTTTCAGGTGGTTTTTCACCTGTCGCTCTTTGACTGCCATCAGATCGTCGATGAATTCCACCTTGTGGGTAGCGACTTCAAAGACGCGACGGGTATGCTCGTCAGTGGCAATTTTTCGAACAGCATCCAGCAAGGCACCGACCAAAGCGCTCAAATAATCCTGTTGTGGCCGTTGCCCACTTTGGTGCAAGGCTTCTTCCATGGGCAAGGTGACGCGATCCATCATCGCATTGAACACGTCGGCCTTGTTTTTGAAATGCCAATAAATGGCCCCCCGACTCACGCCTGCTTGCTGTGCAATGTCACTCAACGAGGTTCTGGCAACTCCTTTTTCAGAAAAAACCCACTCTGCAGCATCAAGCAATTGACAACGGGTAGCAAGGGCATCTTCTTTGGTGCGGCGAGGCATATCGGGGGTTACTCAGTAGGTGGCAGCTATGCCTGTACCTGGCTACAGGACTTCATAAGCGCTTAACGGAAAGTTTTCTACGTCAAAAATTGTACAAAATTCGGCTATAACCCGCTCTGGTACTGCATAGTTTGCTATGTTTTTTGAAATTATGAGGTGGAAAACTGATGGTTGCCATATCCTAATGACATCAGGAACTATGCGGTTTTAGCCATCGAACCAAAGCCATTTGCAAATCATCAATCACAACAGGCTTGGTTAAATAATCATCCATGCCCACGTTCAGGCAATGCTGATGGTCTTGTTCATAGGCATCGGCTGTCAGGGCGATGATGGGCAGGCGTGGCCGATGATGGGCGGCCTCCCATTGGCGTATTCGCTCTGTGGCCATGTAACCGTCCATGACCGGCATGTGGATGTCCATCAAAATAAGTTCGGGGTGATCTGCGTTCATGATGATATCGACCGCTTGCTGACCGTCGTGAACAATCGTGGCGCTTATCCCCAGCTTGGACAAAATGGATTCAATCACCATGCAATTGACAGCGTTGTCTTCAACCACCAGCACCCGCCGGCCTGACAGTGCTGATGAAACTTGCGCAGCATCGTGCTTTTTATGCTCGGAAGAACAACTCTCATTATCCTCAAACACAGGATGCGCCCGCAAACTAAACCAAAATCTGGAGCCTGTGCCCCATTGGCTTTCTACGCCCACATCGCCGCCCATGCGCTGTGCCAGGGTACGAACAATAGACAAGCCCAGCCCCGATCCACCAAATTCTCGTGTGATGGAATTATCAGTTTGCGAAAACGGCTTGAAAAGCAAATCCATTTTGTCCTGGGGTATGCCAATGCCTGAGTCCCTGACTGAAAACTCCAGCATGACAGACTCACCATCGTCGTCACCTTCAACACCCTCAATGTGGATACTGCCATTTTTCGTGAACTTGATGGCGTTGCCGATAAGGTTTGAGAGCATCTGACGCACCCTGAACGCATCAGCCTTGAAACAGCGTCCGGGTGTGCCATGCCACCGATATTCAAGTTTGAGCCTTTTGGCCAGCGCTGCACCAAAAAACAGTTCACTGGTTTCACGCACAAGCGATGCAGGATCAAAAACCGTGCTGTCTAGCTGCAATTGATCGGCTTCTATTTTTGACAGGTCAAGAATGTTGTTCAGTAAAGTCAATAGGGTTTGTCCCGATACCAGAATAGTTCTTGCATACTCACGCCGCTCGTCATCGGTCAATTCAGACATCAACAAAAGCTGTGCCATGCCCAAAATACCATTCATGGGCGTGCGAATTTCATGCGACATGGTGGCTAGAAATCTGCTTTTGGCAAGGTTGGCTGCCTCTGCGGTTTCTTTTGCCCGGGTCAGTTCGCTTTCATAGGCTTTCTGCTGGGAAATATCGCGAATGACCGTCGATAAATATTGCGGATGGCCGAATTCATCGCGTTGAACAAACAACACTTGATAAACCGGTATCTCATGACCATCGCTGTGCAGCATTGAGGTTTCGCCTTGCCAAAAACCCTGATTCAACACGGTGGGAAAAATATTCTCCATAAGGTGCTTCATGACCCGCTGGGGACGAACATCCTTGATTTCCAGCGTGGTGACATCCATATCCTCTGGCAACCCTAGCAGCCTGAGCCCCGCCCTGTTCATAAAAACAAAACGGTGCTGCAAGTTAACCATTCCAATGTATTCAGGCGACTCCTCGACAATTTTGAGCAGATAGTCACGCTCAAAAAGGGTTTGTTTAAGTTTGGTAATATCTTGCAATGACCCAAATAGACGCACGACTTGCTTGTCAGCATTGGTCTCTACGTGACCACGGGCCAAGCAAACTCGCTCAGCACCGTCCTTGCGAATGGCGTGAAGTTCAAGTTCATAAGGTGTTGCCTGGCTTAAGGCAAGCCCAACGGCATCTTGCAGTCGTTGCCAGTCTGACTGCCGATAAAGCGTTGGGTGTTCTGCAAAAGACGGTGCACCAATAGATGGGTCGCGTTGAAATATACGGAACAATTCATCAGACCATGTCACGGTATCTGTAGCAGGGTCCCACTCCCAACTGCCAATGTGAGCAATACCTTCTGTTCGGGCAAGCATGATTTGACTGCACCGCAGTTGATCCTCAACTTGTTTGCATTCGGTGATGTCTTCAAAAACAGTAGCAAATCTGTCGGGTTCAAACGAGAACGCCTTGATGAGAAAAACCCGTCGCAGGGGCGAAAAGTAATGCTCAAACTTGATGGGTTCATGGGTCAGCACTGTTTTTGAAAAAATGTCTAAAAAAGGCGCTTCTCCGGACCCATAAACTTGCGAGGCCAGCTTACCCAAAACGGCTGCCCGTTTCATGCCAGTCTGACGTTCAAACGCAGGATTGGCATCGATGATGGTGTAGTCTGTGGGTTTTCTGTGTGCATCATAGACAAGCTGGTGCAAGGCCACGCCTTCAGACATGGCTGAAAAAATGGCATGAAATCGTGTGTCGCTTTCCTGTTCGTTTTTGTGTGCCAGCTTGAGCTGGGTGACATCTTCAAACAACGCATACACACCACTGATACAAGCATTTGTATCGTCGATGATGGGGAACGCATGAATGTTGATCCAGGTTTGCGATTCAATTTTGGGGTTGAAGACACCCATCACAACATCCAGCACAGGTTTTTTCGTTCTCAAGGCAACCATCGCAGGGTGATCTTCACCCGAAAACGGAGCGCCATCTTCGTGGACAGCCAACCAGCGAGGGTCTATAGAGGTCACCCCCCGCATTTGATCCAGGGTTAAACCGAGGATTTGCTGGGCGGCATGATTCGCAGCCACGATACGACCGTCAACATCCTGAAAAACGACACCCATGGTCAAGTAGTCAAACAACTTCTGACTATGGAAATACGAATTTCCTTCAATCTTTGAACAGTTTGTGTCTTTATTCATGTTGATTCCAGAGGCAACCAGATTCCGTTTAGAACCATCCGTATCTTCAGGATAACGATGTGTGTAGATGCGAAAACTCATTCATGTGGCTTTGGGAGTCTTGAAATCTGGAAAAAAGTTTGATCCGTCGCTGCATGGGGCTTGACATTCATAACAGTATCTACGATGCATTGATTCGCTGAGGGGTCTAAGGATATGGTCAAGAATAAGTTGTGCATTTGGCTTGTCGGATTTGCGCCTAGCATTGCATCCCAACTCCGACGGCCAAATGCACAACTTATTGTTGACCATATCCTAAACGGTTACTTTTTATCAAACGGTTCTCCCGCAGCATGACCTGATAAAGTCCCAGAAATCGGCTTTGGAATAGCGCACCCTGTGATGATTTTTTGTAATTCTATAAAATTCATTGTCATGATTTTGTTAAAAAAGTTTGTCAATCAGCTCATTTATTTTAGAGATTAAATCGTCATTTTTCATACACACAAGAGACTGGCAAATTTCTGTAATTTGATGGTGGATCATCGTCTCCTCTTCATTGTCCCAATCTATTGCCCGAAATGGAATGCTCGTTATTGGTTTCTCTGAAAATTCAACTATATTCCCTTTGATGATTCCGTTGACTTTGAGCCAATCAAAAGTTCTGTGATGATTTAACCAACATAAAATATACTCAATGCTTTCTTTTGTTGATGTCTTTTTTAAAATAGCTGTGACATCTTGTGTTGGGTAAATTCCACTGTTTGCCAATGCAAAACGAAAATAATTTTTATTTGAAATTCGTTCCTTGCATGGCACAAAAATTCGTTTTTCGTTACGACTGAATAAACTGAAACTGCGTGGGAATACCCATTGCCAGTAAGGGATTTTTTTGTTATATTGATAACGTTTTTCAAGTTCTATTTTATAGGGTTGTAAATGACTGTAAAAATTTGGATAGATGCGTTTTATATCTTCTTCATGGTAATTGTCAGAAATATACAGGTATTTTGTGATGCCTTGATAATAATAAGGTTTAATGTCTTTCGATTTGACAACATCCAAAACAGATTTTTCCTCCTCACTGTTCAAAGAGCGTTCATGAAGCTGAAACGCTTTGTCAAGACCGCTCACCAGTCCATTTCCTATATCACAGAAATCTCCAATCGTGTGATAGTCGATCTGGCTACTATTATCAAAAAGTGACTGGTTTTGATGTATCTTTTTGCACCTGGCTTCTGTGGTTTTTATTTCGCTTTTTACTTCATCGGTATGTAAAAGCCAACGTTCATTGGTTTGAAATTGAGAAATTGTAAAATGCTTGATGGATTCAGTCTGTATTTTCTGTCGCAATATTTCCAATGTTTTTATTGTTAGTTTCTGATTCATATTATGCTTGGAGATATCAATAGTTGCGGTTTTGTGTTTTGATTTGATGTATTTGAAAATAATAATGGAAACAGTGACTTTTTCAAAGATTGGGGTTTCATTGAAATGGTATATTTTTTCAAAATAACCGTTTTGAACCATGTAGTCTCGCAATGTTACCGAATGGGTTGTATTTAACCAGTATTCAGGGCATATAAATATCAATTGGCCATTCTCATTCAATAATTCAATGGCTTTTAATATAAAAATATACGAATAGTCACACAATGAATTAAAATATTTATTCCATAAATAGTGATGTTTTAATTCGTTTTTTAATTCATTCTGCATATTTTTCCAGCGAATATATGGCGGATTTCCAATAATTAAATCAAAATTATCTTTAATGTTAGCCGTGACGAAACTTTCATGTTTGACAAAGGGATATTTATTTGCCAATGAATCGTCTATTTCGTAAGCTGTCAAATTATGAAATCCTTTGTGTTTCAATAATTCCAAAAAAATACCTTCACCGCATGAAGGTTCTAAAATTTTTGCGGTGGCAGGAATATCAGACAAATTAATCATGAAATCAGCCACCATGTTTGGCGTAAAATATTGACCATATTTATTTTTTTGTATCATGGTTTTATTTCATTAACGGATTGGTTTATTTTAACAATATTCCTGTGGCTAAATCGTGTGTAACGCAGACACCTTGCGCCACAAAATACCAAAGACTTCAAAAAAAACCATTCCACAAGAGCAGGTCACCCTCGTAAGGCGCATATCGTTATACACAAGTTTCCTGATATGTTATGCTCCGTCTTTCATAGCAACAAATATTGAGGAAACATATGAGCTGGGCTGCCATTGAATTTGAAACTCTTGATCTGGGTGACCCCAGACGTAATCGCCGTACGATTAAACTGATCGAGAATTTCAGTGCTAATCCCACCGCGGCTTCCCACTTATAGACTTTCAGATAAATAGTTTCCAAGTATGCTCAAGTAACCTGCTGATCTTAAAGATATTTTTTCGTTCAAAATGGAAGTTATTTATCTGAAAGTCTATAAGTGGGAAGCCGTCAAGAGGCGCATCGCAGCCATATACTATGACACATGGCAACTTTGGAGCATCCCATGACATGGCAAACAGCCCGCGTTGGTAAAAATAACCGTGCCCAGGTGGTAACAATTCCACTGGCGTTCCGGTTTCCTGAGGGGATTCGGGATGTTTACATCCGCAAGGACGGGATGGATGTCATTTTGTCGCCACGCCTTGCAGATTGGACTTTATTCATCGAGTCAAAAGTGTGCGCCAGCAGTGATTTCATGGAAGGTGTTGAAGATATGCCCATCCAGGAGCGGTCTTTCACATGACCGAGTACATGTTGGACACAGACACTTGTGCGTTCATTCTTCGCAAATCATCTGCGGTATTGCTGAATCGCATCCAGTCGATTCCTTTGCGGCAGCAGTGCATGTCCGTGGTGACATGGGCTGAATTGCTCTACGGTGTTCAGGTTTCGTCCATGAAAAAAGAAAACCGCGAGGCTGTTGATTTATTGGTTCGACATGTCAATGTCCTTGAATGGCCGATAAAAGCGGCTATTCACTACGCCGACATTCGCTCTGATCTCAAAATGAAGGGGCAGCAGATTGGCGCTAACGACTTGTTGATTGCAGCACACGCCCGATGCAGGGGCGCTGTCATCGTGACGAACAACGTCAAGGATTTTGGTCGGGTCAAAGGTCTGACGTTGGAAAACTGGATGAATCCGACATGAATGCAACGCAGTGCGTCAAAACCCGATGCGGATTCGATTGATATCCGTTCGTCGCGACGCACAGAAGAGGTGGCATGGTATGAAAGCTAAAAATTTTGAACAACAGTTTGACGAAAATGTTGACCTGACTGTTTCCTTGGACTTGTCGAAAGCAAAGCGCGTGCTACAGCAGCAAAAGCGCGTCAATGTTGATTTTCCAACCTGGATAGTTGATTCTTTGGATAAAGAAGCCAGAAAACTCGGGGTAACAAGGCAATCCGTGATCAAGGTTTGGCTTGCTGATCGCCTTGAAATGACTGCGTCCAACTTGCCGTTCCAACAGACAAGCGCTGATACCACGCACGGCTAAATTTCACGTTCAACACTCGTTTTTCGGCTTCCCGCTTAAGGCGAGACAGAGATGGAGTCATCTGAATCGGCTTGCGACTCCATCTCTGTCCCGAATTAAGTGGGAAGCCACGGATATCATTGAATTGTAGAGACGGTTTTTAATTATACATTCACGCTTGTATGTATAATAACTTTGGATAAGGTCGGGTGCGATTCAAAGTGATGTGGTGGGCTTGTGACATCCAAATCCCCCTAATGATATGGTCAACAATAAGTTTTGCATTTGGCCGTCAGAGTTAAAGATGCAATGCTAGACGCAAATCGCGCAGTCTGCGCCCAGCCACATAAGCGATTTGTAACAACGCAGTGCATCCAAATCTGACAATCCAAATGCAAAACTTATTTCTAACCCTATCCCTTGCTTGCATCAAGCATTCTCATCCGTATTTACCCTCGGAAAAACACCATGTTTCATTGTTCTCACCCCTTTAATGGTTTCTGTTCAGCACGGTATGGCGCGCCATTCGTTATGGCTTTAAGCGCAGCCATTGTGCTTGCTGCCTGTGGCCAGAATGCACCGCCCGCCGGACAGCCTGGTTCTGCCATGCCCCCCGCTGAGGTCGGTGTTGTCACTGTCACGCCAACCGATGTGGGTGTGATGACTGATCTACCCGGTCGATTAGAGGCCTCGCGGGTGGCACAAATCAGGGCACGTGTGGCGGGTGTTTTGCACAAGCGTTTGTTTGTCGAAGGCAGCGATGTTCGCGCAGGCCAGCCGCTTTTTCAAATTGATGCCAGCCCTTACGAAGCTGCCCTGTCTAGCGCGCAGGCCAGTCTGGCCAAGGCTGAGGCCAATGTGATGCAAGCAGCAGCGCAGGCCGATCGCTTCAAACCTTTGCTGGCAGAAAAAGCCATCAGTCAGCAAGAATTTATCAACGCGCAAGCAGCCCACAAGCAGGCACAAGCCGATGTGGCGATGGCACGCGCCGCTGTAGAAACTGCACGCATCAACGTAGGCTACGCCAATATCACCGCGCCCATTGCGGGTCGAATTGGTCGCGGTTTGGTAACTGAAGGTGCGCTGGTAGGGCAAGGTGAAGCCACACCTCTGGCACTCGTTCAACAAATTGATCCCATCTATGTCAATTTCACCCAGTCTGCCGCGGATGTGATGAAACTGCGCCAGCACAAACGCGCAGGCCAACCGACGGTTCGGGTTCTCATGGAAGATGGCAGTGAATACGCGCATCTGGGTAAATTGCTTTTTTCAGACCTGACGGTGGACAGCACCAGTGGCCAGGTCACATTGCGTGCCGTCGTCCCCAACCCTCAAGGTATTTTGTTGCCAGGTCTTTTTGTTCGGGTGCGCATGGAGCAGGCACGTTTAAGCAACGCCATCACCCTGCCGCAACAGGCTGTCACTCGTTCACCGCAGGGCGATTCCGTGATGGTGGTGTCTTCGGACGGCAAGGTTGTACCACGCCCCGTGAAGGTGGGCGCTCAACAAAACGGTCAGTGGATTATTGTGAGTGGATTGGCAACGGGTGAGCAGGTGATGGTCGATGGCTTTCAAAAGCTGCGTGGCCCAGCGCCCGTGAAGCCCGTGCCGTGGCAGGCCAAGGCAGCTTCTGCACCCGCTTCAAGTACAAGCGCTGCCCATCAAGGATAAAAACTCATGGCCAAATTTTTTATAGACCGTCCCATTTTTGCGTGGGTGATTGCGCTGTTTATCATGGTGATGGGCATGGTCGCCATCACCCAGTTGCCGATTGCCCAGTATCCGCCGGTCGCGCCGCCCTCCATCATCATCTCGGCGGCCTACCCAGGCGCGTCAGCTCAAACGCTCGAAGACAGCGTGCTGTCCATCATTGAGCAAGAGATGAATGGCTCACCCGGCTTGATTTACATGGAAGCCACAGCCCAGGCCAACGGCACTGGCAGCATCACGCTGAGCTTTCAACCCGGCACCCAACCCGATTTGGCGCAGGTCGATGTGCAAAATCGACTGTCTCGCGCAGCACCTCGCTTGCCTTCTGCCGTGACGCAGCAAGGTGTGCGTGTCGAGAAATCTCGCAGCAACTTCTTGTTGTTTACCATTTTGTCGTCTGACAATCCCGATCTCACCCCCGTGGCGCTGGGCGACTATGCAGCTCGCAGCGTAGTGCCAGAAATTCAACGCCTTCCCGGCGTAGGCCAGGCCCAATTGTTTGGCACAGAGCGCGCCATGCGGGTCTGGTTTGACCCCGCCAAACTTGTCGGCTACAACTTATCGGCATCCGATGTGACGTCCGCCATTCGCTCTCAAAACGCGCAGGTCTCAGCCGGCGAAATTGGCAGTCTGCCCAACATCGCAGGCCAAGGTATGTCAGCAACCGTGGTCGTCAACGGTCAATTGACCACGACAGAACAGTTTGGCAATGTGGTTTTGCGCGCCAACGCCGATGGATCGACCGTTCGCCTGAAAGATGTCGCACGCATTGAACTCGGTGCTCAGTCTTATGCCACTTCGGCACGTCTGAATGGCAAGCCTTCCACGGGTATCGGTGTGCAGTTGTCCCCCAGTGGCAATGCGCTCGCCACTGCCAAGGCCGTTCGCGCCCGAATGCACGAGCTTGAACCCTTCTTTCCCAAAGGTCTTACCTGGTCCATTCCTTACGATAGTTCGCGCTTTATCGAGACCTCTTTGCGGCAGGTGGCCGAAACCTTGCTGGAGGCCATTGCGCTGGTGTTTTTGGTGATGTTTTTGTTTTTGCAAGACTGGCGCTACACCCTCATTCCCACATTGGTCGTGCCTGTGGCGCTTTTGGGTACGTTTGCCACTTTGCTGGCGATGGGCTTTTCCATCAACGTCCTGACCATGTTTGCGATGGTGCTGGTGATTGGGATTGTGGTTGATGATGCCATTGTGGTGGTTGAAAACGTCGAGCGCATCATGAGCGAAGAAGGTTTGCCACCCGTTCAAGCCACCCGCAAGGCCATGGGGCAAATCTCTGGCGCCATCATTGGCGTGACCGTTGTTTTGATTTCGGTGTTTGTGCCGCTGGCATTTTTTAGCGGTTCTATTGGCAACATTTACCGCCAGTTTGCAGCGGTCATGGGTGTGTCGATTGCGTTTTCGGCCTTTTTGGCGTTGTCGCTCACTCCCGCCTTGTGCGCGTCATTGCTCAAGCCTGTGGAGGCCGGACACCATCACGCCAAGACCGGATTTTTTAGCTGGTTTAACCGTGGTTTTGCGCGTACTGCCAAGGGTTACGAGCGCAGCATAGCCAAATTGATGCCCCGTGCTGCTCGTTATCTGTTCATCTATTTGGCCATTGTGGCCGTCGCAGCCCTGATGTACCAGCGACTGCCCACGTCATTTTTGCCCAATGAAGATCAGGGCAGCATGATGGTCAATGTGCAGTTGCCACCAGGTGCTACCCAGGAACGCACACTGGCCGTGATGCAGCAGGTGGAAGGTTTCATGTTGAAGCAGCCCGAGGTCAAGAGCATGGTGAGCGTTTTGGGGTTCAGCTTTTCAGGGCAAGGCCAAAACGCAGCATTTGCATTTGTCACCCTGAAAGACTGGTCAGAACGTGCTGGCGCTGACAGTTCTGCACAGGCATTGGCCGGTCGTGCGTTTGGTGCCTTGTCGGGCATTCGTGATGCCTTTATCTTTGCATTAAGCCCGCCGCCCATTCCTGAACTGGGTTCATCTTCGGGCTTTAGTTTTCGGCTGCAAGACCGTGCCGGCCTCGGGCACGATGCCCTACTGGCTGCACGCAACCAACTGTTGGGCATGGCCAGTCAAAGCAAAATCATCACCCAGGTGCGCCCAGACGGTTTGGAAGATGCCCAGCAATTGCAAATTGACATTGACCGCGACAAGGCCAATGCCTTAGGCGTGGGCTTTGATGCCATCAATAGTTTGCTGTCAACCGCCCTGGGTTCGAGCTATGTCAATGACTTTCCCAATGTTGGCCGATTGCAACGCGTGGTGGTGCAGGCCGATGCCCCCACCAGAATGCAAGGCGATGATGTCTTGAACCTGAACGTGCAAAATAGCAAAGGACAAACCGTTCCTCTGTCTGCCTTTGCCAGCACCCGCTGGGTCACAGGTGCTATGCAAACCATTCGTTACAACGGCTACCCTGCCATGCGCATCAGTGGCAGCGCTGCACCTGGCTTTAGCACTGGAGCTGCCCTGACTGAAATGGAACAACTTGCTTCCAAATTGCCCACAGGTTTCGGGTTTGAGTGGACGGGCACTTCGCGTGAAGAAAAACTGGCCGGCTCGCAAGCCATCATCCTCTATGGTTTTGCGATTTTGTCGGTATTTTTATGTCTGGCGGCTTTGTATGAAAGCTGGACGATTCCACTGTCGGTGATCTTGGTTGTGCCATTGGGTGTGTTGGGTGTGATTGCTGCGACCTTGTTGCGCGCTTATGCCAACGATGTGTATTTTCAGGTGGGCTTGATCACCATCATCGGGCTGTCTTCCAAAAATGCCATTTTGATCATTGAGTTTGCCAAAGACCTGCAAGCCCAGGGCAAAAGCGTGGTGGCATCGGCACTGGAAGCCGCCCATCTGCGCTTTCGCCCCATTTTGATGACCTCCATGGCCTTTACTTTGGGCGTGTTGCCATTGGCTATCTCGTCTGGTGCCGGTTCTGCCAGCCAGCGCGCCATTGGCACAGGGGTGATTGGTGGCATTTTGACCGGCACCACTTTGGCGGTGGTGTTTGTTCCCATCTTCTTTGTGGTGGTTCGCACCCTGTTCAAAGACAGCGAAAGACAACAACACATCCACGCCGAACAGGCAGCCCATCTGGGAGTGCATTCACATGAGTAACTTCAGAAGTTTTTTGCCGGCGTGCCTGGCCTGTGTGCTGTCCGCCTGCTCCCTGATTCCCACCTACGAGCGCCCCAATGCTCCCATTGACAGCCGATGGCCCTATCAATGTTCATGCGGAAATGATAGCGAACTACGCAGTACTGACAAGGGCTGGCAGGGTTTTTTTACAGATAAAACCTTGCATGAATTGATAGCAACGGCGCTCGTCCATAACCGCGATTGGCGTGTGGCCGTATTGAACGTGGAGCAAGCAAGAGCGCAGTTGGGCATTCGCCGCGCCGACCAGTTCCCCAGTATCAGTGCTGCTCTGACAGGCTCACGAACACCTGACAACGATGGCGCTATCAAAAGCGCTTATGCCGGTGGTTTGACCGTGACAGCCTATGAGCTTGATTTTGTTGGCCGCGTGGCCAGCCTGAAAGAACAAGCCCTAGCTCAGTACTTAGCCAGTCAGGAAGGCAGCACCACGGCGCGCATCAGCCTCATCACCACGGTGGCGCAAGCCTGGCTGAATCTGTTGGCAGACGAAGAATTGCTGGCCATTTCAAAGCAAACGCTCTCTAGCCGAGAAGCTTCGCTCAAACTGATGGAACTCAAATTGCAGCATGGTGCAGCCTCTGAACTCGAAGTTCAGGTAGCTCAAACGCTGCTGCAAAGCGCCCGCGTCACCGTGGCCGCTTTGCAGCGCCAGCGTTTGCAAGACGAAAACGCACTGGTTTTGCTGTTGGGGCAAGCCTTGCCAGAAACTGCCCGCGCTGCATTGACCAAGGGTCAGCTTGACACCTTGCACTTTGCTGATCTGCCGGTAGGTTTGCCCTCCGAGGTACTCACCAGCCGCCCCGACATCCGTCAGGCAGAACAATTACTGATCGCCAGCAACGCCAACATTGGCGCAGCCAGAGCAGCGTTTTTTCCGCGCATCAGTCTGACAGCCGGTGTGGGGTCTGCCAGCAGCGAACTCTCGCAGTTGTTCAAGGATGGCTCATGGGGCTGGACGCTGGCGCCCCAACTGCTGCTGCCCATTTTTGATGCCGGACGCAACCAGGCCAATCTGGACATGGCCAACACGTCCAAAAACATCGCCGTGGCGCAGTACGAAAAAGCCATTCAAACCGCCTTTCGTGAAGTCTCGGATGCCCTGGCCGGACGCGAAACCCTGTCGCAACAGCTCCAGGCCAGCGAGGCTTTGCTCCAGTCAGAATCCAAACGCTCGCACTTAACCCAACTGCGCTTTGACCACGGCGCTTCAAGTTTGCTTGATTCTCTTGATGCACAACGATCACTCTTTGCAGCCCAGCAGTCGTTGATTCAAACTCGCCTGGCAGTTCTGCAAAACAGAATAGCGTTTTTCAAGGTGCTGGGGGGCGGGGTTTGAGTGGGTTTTTTGTATAACAAATCGGCCTCTAACGCACGCCCAGCTTGCGTTGTGCGCTATCATTTTTGCAACGTCATAAAGCAGTCCCATCATTTTCTGGGTGAGCCAGACATTTGCATCGGCATACACCGCATCGATGCCACCCTGGCCGCTGGACGCAATAAAGGTCAGATATTCAGCCGCTGATAAACGGACAAGTGAGAACTCGTTTTTCGTGGACTGCTGCGCTTGCACATGGATGTCAGTCCGCCAGCGTCATTCAACCGGCAACAACGGCTTGCCCAGTTCTTTCAGGAATTCATTGTGTTTGAGCGTGGCCTTTCGGATGTCCGCCTCAATTCTGACCAGTTCGGCATGGGTATCCTCCAGAACAATCTCCTCCTCAGTGACCGCCGTGCTGATGTAGCGAGAGATATTCAGGTTGAATCCTTCCTCGGCAATTCGCTCCATTGAAACTCGCCTGGAATAGCGCTCTTCTTCCTTCCTGAATTGGTAGGTGTCGATGATCTTGGTGATGTGCTCATCTTTGAGGCGGTTCTGGCGTTTGCCTTTCTCGAAGTTTTCCGGACCGCTGGCGTTAATGAAGAGCACGTTGTCCGGTTTCTTGCACTTCTTGAGCACGAGGATGCAGACCGGAATGCCCGTGGAGTAAAACAGATTGGCGGGCAGGCCGATGACGGTGTCGATATGACCGTCCTTGAGCAGTTTGGTGCGGATGCGCTCCTCCGCGCCGCCACGAAAGAGCACGCCGTGGGGCAGGATGATGGCCATCACGCCTTCGTCTTTCAGGAAGTGGAAGCCGTGCAGGAGGAAGGCAAAATCGGCGGCGGATTTGGGGGCAAGGCCGTGGTTTTTGAAACGCACATCATCGCCCATCGCGTCGGTGGGGTCCCACCGGTAGCTGAAGGGCGGATTGGCGACGATGGCGTCGAAGTAGGGCTTCCTGGCGGGGTTGAGTTCGCGCAGCAGATCCCAATCGTTGGTCAGGGTGTCGCCGTGGTAAATCTCGAACTCCGAATCCTTCACCCCATGCAGCAGCATGTTCATGCGGGCGAGGTTGTAGGTGGTGATGTTCTTTTCCTGCCCATAAATTTTGCCGATGCTCCCATCCCGTTGTGCTCCCATGCGCTTTCGCACGTTGAGGAGCAGGGAGCCAGAGCCGCAGGCAAAGTCGAGGACTTTCTCTAGTCGTTGCTTCTTGCCGGTGGCGGGTTCCTGGCTGTCGAGCGTGACGATGGCCGAGAGAATGTCGGAAATCTGCTGCGGGGTGTAGAACTCGCCCGCCTTCTTGCCGGAACCGGCGGCGAACTGGCCGATCAGGTATTCGTAGGCATCGCCAAGCGCATCAATGTCGGTGGAGAATTCGGCCAAGCCCTCTGCGAGCTTTTGGAGGATGGTGCAGAGCTTTGCGTTACGGTCGGCATAGGTCTTGCCCAGCTTATGGGAGGCCAGATCAATCTCTGAGAACAGCCCTTGGAAGGTGCTTTGAAAGGAGTCGTTCTCGATGTATTTGAAGCCCGCTTGCAGGGTGCCCAGCAGTTCCCCGTCTTGCCGCCGGGCCATGTTGGCGATGCTTGTCCAGAGGTATTGCGGCTTGATGACGTAATGCACCTTGCGCCGCATCTGTTTTTCAAACTCGGCGACATCATCGGGGTTGTTCGCATACCAAAGGGCGAGAGGCACGCGGCGGCCATCAGCTTCTAGCTTTGGATAGTCCGTGCCCAATTCGCGCTGGACCGCCGCCACGTAGTTGTCCGAGAGGTAGCGCAGGAACAGGAACGACAGCATGTAGTCGCGGAAATCGTCTGCGTCCATCGCGCCACGCAATTGGTCGGCGATGTTCCAGAGGGTTTTGCCCAGTTGGGTTTGGTTTTGGTCGGTCATGTCTTCGGGCGTCGTTTGATTTTGTTTTCGATGGCTTTGAGCTCGGCCTCGTCCTGCTGGTCTGCTTGCAGCACTTCTTGTTGTTTGCGGCGCTGGTCGTAGTCGAGATAGAGGGCGTTCGTCTTGCTCTCCATTTGCCCATGACTGATCGAGCCCGCATGGGCGAGCAGCGGGAAGCCGTTAGAGGTGATGATCTGGTCCACGTTGCCCTTCCAGAAACTCATGCGGGTTTCCTGCTTACTCTTGGCCCGTAGTTCCGCCGTTTCCAGGAAAATCACCACTAGGCGGTTGAGGGTATCAATCTCGTCCTCGGTCAGGTAGTTCTTGGCGGTCAGGATATCTTCTTTGCGCACTTTCGCTCCCTTCCAGTGCAAGAGACCAAAATTCGGATCGTTGTGGTTGGCACGTGCGCTAATCAGTTCAGCGGCAGTTTTTTGGGTGACGGCGTAGAGAAGGATGTTCTGCACTGTGGCGAAGAAGACCTGCGTGGCTTGGTCCGTCTTGTCATAGTCGCTGCTCAAGGCAAACAGGTCGCGCACCTTCTGGTAGAAGCGCTTCTCGGAAGCTCGGATGTCCCGGATGCGCTCCAGCATCTCGTCGAAGTGATCGGGGCGGCCATCGGGGTTCTTCAGCCGCTCATCGTCCATGGCGAAGCCCTTGAGCAGATATTCTTTCAAAACAGAGGATGCCCAGCGGCGGAACTGTACGCCACGGGACGAGCGCACACGGTAGCCCACGGCCAGAATGGCCTCCAGGTTGTAGAGCATGACCTGGCGCTGCACGTCGCGGTCGCCCTCGGCTTGAACTGTCAAGGATTCCTTGACAGTTGCCGCCGGGTCCAGCTCCCCGTCCTCGAAAAGGTTCTTCAGGTGCAGCGAGATGTTCTGCTTCGTGGCATCGAAGAGTTCAGCCATTTCCAACTGAGTCAGCCAGACGGTCTGATTCTCCGTGCGGAGCTTGATTTGGCTCCTGCCGTCTTCGGTGGTGTAGAGGATAAGGTTGCTCATGTTTCAACCTCCTGAGGAGATGGAAAAAGCTGTTGCATCAGCCCTTTCTTGTGGGTTTTGAGGGCTTCGAGCTTTTGGGTTTGCGCGGCGATGAGGTCGTCGAGGGTGGTGAGGCAGTCGGCTATGCGTTGTTGTTCTTTCCGCTCAGGATAGAACAGTATTACGCTCGAAACGTCTGCTTGGCCGATTGTGGTCATCGTTGCTGTCTTTCCTCGGGCGATGAGCTGCGCACGTATTGGTGCTGTCTTGAAAAGATAGTGAGTAAACAACGGGATCACCTTGCTGGTGTTGGTCCTGAACCTGATTAGATGGCCATCAAAAGTCACATCACTCGAGCTTCCGAGATAAATGTTCGATACAGCGATGCCGGACTTAACCAAAGACGAGCGAGTGAAAAAGATGTCTCCGTGTATTACTTGGTTCGCTTCGAAGTCGGAAAGTGCGAGTTCGAGTAGTGACAAGCGCCCTTCATCTATCGTTGTGTCGATATACATGTCCGAGACGTTGATCAGCTTGAAACCGGTGCCGACTTTCTTCGGATCATTGAAAACTCCGTTACGTAGCCCTACGCTGCTCAATCCAATTAGCGGACTTGCCTCCCACTTCCCTGCATTTTGGAATTCGGGGAAACGGAGGCGGGGTTGGGTTTCGCCTTCGCGGGGAAAAAGCTGCTGCATTAGCCCCTTTTTATGTGTCTTGAGCGCGTCCAGTTTTCGGGCTTGGGCCGCAATCAGCTCATCGACGGAGCCCAGGCACTCGGCGATTTTTTGTTGTTCGAGTGGAGAGGGATTCAGCAGCAGCAGTTCGGAAAACTGTTTGTAACTGACCATTTTTCCATCTCGAAGACCTTCGAGATTTTTCGTTAACTGCTGAATAAGGGATGTCCCACTTATTATTACTCCAATAACACATCGTAACTGACTGATTTTTTGACAATTAGCTATAATTTTTTGGAGCAACAATAAGTGGTGCATACCTAAAGCTGTGCGACTTGAAGTGTTGCTTGAAGAACAAGTCAGACAGCTCGGGTCTTTTGCGAAGAATGACATAGGCTTGACTGCAAATGCCGTGGTAATCTGAATATTCGATACCCCCTTGGAAGGATCTAAGGCTGATAATTAAATCTCCGGGTAGAACCTCCTTATAGGTTTCGACGCTCTTATCAGTGACCGAGACGTGATAGTCGATTAGGTCGCGTGGAATGGCTCCGTGCTCTTGTGTGATGGCGAGAATCGGAAGCCCAGCGGGTGCTTGGCGGTTGTTAATCTGCTCGAACAACTCATCGCCGGGCGTGGTGTCCCACCCCTCCGCATTCCGAAACTCCGGAAAGCGCAGCTTGGGAACCAGCGCGGGTTTGCCGTCGGGCTTCGGGGTCGTTAAATTTGGCTTATGGCTCATACAGGCGGGGTTTCGTTGGCCAGTTCAGCTTCGATTTCGTCGATGCTGGGCAGGCTGCTGCGTAAATCGTCGGGCAGGGTTTCGGTGAGCTGGGTCTGCCAGGCTGCGACGGCGATGGATTGGTCAAGCCCGCGCAAAGCATACTCGGCGACGAGCTTGTTCTTTTTTCGGCAGAGCAGCAGGCCGATGGTGGACTGGTCGTCAGGGTGGCGCAGGAGGTCGTCCACGGCGGAGAGGTAGAGGTTGAGCTGGCCCACGTCGCCGGGGGTGAAGGCTCGGGCTTTGAGTTCAATGACGACGTAGCGGCGCAGCTTGAGGTGATAGAAAAGGAGGTCGAGCGGGTAGTCTTGCCCGCCTACTTCCAAACGAACCTGCCGCCCCACAAACGCAAAGCCCGTGCCCAACTCCAGCAGAAACTTTTGGATGTGATCGGTCAACGCCTGCTCCACCTCGGCCTCACGGCGTGGGTCGGCGGTGCCCAGAAAGTCGAAGAGGTAGGGGTCTTTGAACAGTTGCGCCGCCATGTCGGACTCGGCTGGCGGCATGGTAAGTGCAAAGTTGTTCTGAGCCTTGCCAGAGCGCAGGTGGAGCTGGTTCTGAATTTGCATTTCCAGAATGCTACGGCTCCAGCCTTCGGCCAGGCACTGGCGGATGTAGAAGTCACGGAAGGCGGGGTCTTTGAGGCGCTGCATGATCTGAAGAACATGGCCCCAAGGCAATTGCGCAACAGCTTGTTGCGCAATTGGATCAAAAGGGAACTCGCGGGCAAATATCTTCATCGCCAGAAGGTTACGCACAGACAGGCCACCCATGTCAGGAAAGGCTTCCTGAAGATCAGCGGCAAGGCGATCAATGACTTTGGCCCCCCAAGCGGCTTCCTGCTGGCGGGCGAGGATGATGTTCCCCGTGTGCCAATAGGCTTCGATGACGATGGGATTGGCCGCCAGCACGGCCCGAATGCGAGCGCTGCGGAGATGGGTCTTGATTTCCTGCAGCGTAGCGGCGTAGCTCTGTGGCAGCGACGCGGTCGCCGGCGCGACCGGAAAGATGGCATCGGGACGGGTGCGGCCACGGGAAAGGCGGGCTGTGTTCTGTGGTGTCGCTCCTTTGGTTTTCTCCTTACTCATCGCCCACCCCTTCGTGCAGCGCCAGCAGCTCATGCAACTTGGCCGCAATCAGTTTTTTGTCGGGCAATTGCAATTGGTATTGCGCCACCAGTGCGGGTGACAGGTTGCGCGAGAGGGCGTATTCCACCACTTCGTCGTCCTTGTCGCGGCACAGCAGCACACCGATGCTGGGGTTCTCGTGCGGTTTTTTCACGTCGCGGTCTAGCGCTTCCAGATAAAAATTGAGCTGGCCCATGTGTTCGGGCTTGAACTGGCCCACTTTCAGCTCAAACGCTACCAGTGCCGACAGGCCCCGATGGTAAAAAAGCAGGTCAATGAAAAAGTCCTGGTTGCCCACTTGCAGGCGATATTCTTCGCCGACAAACAAGAAGTCTTTGCCCAGCTCCAGCACAAAGGCTTTTATGTGCTGCACCAGTGCGCGTTTGAGATCGTTTTCGCTGTGCGGCTCGGGCAGGCCCAGGAATTCGAGCACGTAGCGGTCTTTGAAGGCTTTGCCGATACTGGGGTGAATTTCTCTCAACACTGTTGAGAGTTTTGTCGGGGCCACAGTCGTTCGCTCGAAGAAGCTGGAACTGATTTGCCTGTCCAGCTCACGAAAAGTGAGCTTTTCCTTTGCGGCCATGACCAAGTAAAACTGACGCTCTTGCGCTGTTTTGCAGCGGGAAAAAATGACAAGATTATGTGACCACGGCAATTCTCTCACCAGTGGTGAGAGTTTTTCTTCCTCGCAGTAGGCTTCATAAAACTGTTTCATGCGCCACAGGTTTTTGTCGCTGAAGCCCTTGATGCTGGGGTCGGCCTGCGCAATGTAGTGCGCCAGCTCGGTCACCACCCCTTTGCCCCAGCCACTCTGAGCTATCTTGTGGCTGAGGGTTTGCCCAATACGCCAATAGAGGTCGATCAAGGCCGTGTTGGCCTGCGCAAAAACGCGCTGCCGCGTTTGCTGGATGTGTCCCAGCATCTCGGCAAAGTCTTGGGCGTAGTCCGGTACAGGCTTATTGCTCATACGCACTGAGTCCCGAGATGTCGCGGCCTTGGGCGCGTTGGCGCAGGAGCGGGGTGAGTTCGTCCATCAGGGCGAGTTCCTTTTGGGCACGGGTCTTCCAGCCCAGGCCCAGCGGGGCCATGAGGTCGCTTAAACGCTCGCCATCAAAAATCATGCGCAAGAGGATACCGTCCACAAAGGCTTGCAGGGCAGGGGTTTCGAGTCCGTGACCCTTGGCGAGGTCGGCGAGTTCGTGGGACTGTTTCTCGGCTTTGAAGCGCCGGTAGCCCTCGCGGATGGTCTCTTCGCTAAGGGCTTCGCCCGCCTTCAGGGTGGCAATGTAAGCGCTGATGTCCTCGCGCTCGTCCATGAACTTGGCATCGGACTGAATCAGGCCGACGAGCTGCTCGCGGCTCATCTTCTGCTTGCCCGGTGTCTGCTCGGTGAAGCGGGCGATGAGTCCCATGATGTAGTCGTAATCAATGACGGCGGAAGCAAACAGAACGAACTCAAAATCCAACTGGTCAATATCTGAGCTGGGCTTGTGGATGCCTTTGCCCTGCTGGGCTTTGAGGCGCTGGGCGGTCTCCAGGTACGCGCCACGGAAGCCGAGCAGGTTTTCCTTTGGCAGAATTTGCTCGATGGTGGCGGCGTTGTCGTCGGAGAGGTCAGTGTATTGGTCAAGCTGGGTCTTGAGCCGCTGCACTTCCTTGAAATGGTTGATGAAGGCGGCGCGGGCGTCGTCGCCCTTGAGGTTGGGCACGGCTTCCGGAGCGCAGGCCAGGCCCTGGGATTTCATAAAGGCGTCCAGCTTCTGAACCGCGCATTGCAGCTTTCCGATGACCACGGGGGCTTTGTCCACGAGCCAGATTTCGCGGGCTTTGGGCACGGAACTTTCCCCCGAGAAGAGAGCGATGGCGGCATCCACGGCATCCTGCTGCTGGCGAAAGTCGAGGATATTGCCGTAGGGCTTCGTGCCATTGAGCACGCGGTTGGTGCGGGAGAAGGCCTGGATCAAACCGTGATGCTTGAGGTTCTTGTCCACATAAAGCGTGTTCAGGTATTTGGAATCGAAGCCGGTCAGCAGCATGTCCACCACGATGGTGATATCGATTTTCTGCGCATGGGGCAGGTCGGCGTTGGGCCATTGCTGGTCCTTGATGCGCTTTTGCACATCCTGATAGTAGAGATCGAACTCAGCCACCGTGTGATTGGAGCCAAAGCGCGCGTTGTAGTCGGCGAGGATGGCCTTGAGGGCTTCTTTTTTCTTCTCAGGCTCGACGGCGTTGTCCTCCTTTTCCTGCGGCAGATCTTCCTGAATCTGCTGCACATCCTTGTCGCCCTCGGCGGGCGGGGAGAAGACGCAAGCGATATTCAGCGGCTGGAAGTCAAGGTCGGCGGCCTGTTTCTCGGCCTGAAGGGTCTTGAAAAGGGCGTGGTATTCGATGGCGTCATTGATGGAGGTGGTGGCAAGCAGTGCATTGAACCGACGCCCGCCAGTGGCGGTATCGTGCTTGGCCAGAATGGCGTCAACAATGGCGCGTTTGGCGAGGCTCTCGCCGGGCTTGGGAGCGCCTTTTCCCTCGGGCTTGAAGTAGTCCACATGGAAGCGCAGGACGTTTGCGTCCTCGATGGCGTGGGTGATGGTGTAGGCGTGGAGCTGCTTTTGGAAAATGTCCACCGTGGTCTTGAATTGCCCCACCTCCCCTTCAAACTGCTTGGAAGTCGAGTTCACCTCAAAGATGGGGGTGCCGGTGAAGCCAAAGAGCTGGGCCTGCGGGAAGAATTCCTTGATGGCCTTGTGGTTCTCGCCGAACTGTGAGCGGTGGCACTCGTCGAAGATGAAGACGATGCGTTTGCCCTGAAGCGGTTCCAACTGCTCTTTGTAAGTGGATTTTCCATCCATCCTTTGCTGCTTGTTGCGCTTGCTGTTTTCATCCAGCGCAAGGCCGAGCTTCTGAATGGTAGTCACGATGACCTTGTCGGCGTAGTCGTCGGAAAGGAGACGACTGACGAGGATTCCGGTGTTGGTGTTTTTCTCCACGCAGCCTTCCTGGAATTTGTTGAACTCCTCGCGCGTCTGCCGGTCCAGGTCTTTGCGGTCCACGACGAAGAGACATTTCTCGATGTCGGGGTTGTCCTTTAGCAGCGTGGATGCCTTGAAGGATGTCAGCGTTTTGCCACTGCCAGTGGTGTGCCAGATGTAGCCGTTGCCGCAGTTCTGGTGGATACAGTCCACGATGGCCCGGGCGGCATAGATCTGATACGGGCGCATCATCATCAGCTTCTGTTCGCTGGCGATGAGCACCATGTAGCGGCTGATCATCTGGCCCAGGGTGCATTTGACGAGGAAGCTTTCCGCGAAGTCGTCGAGGTGGGCGATCTTTTTGTTGGCCTCATCTGCGAACTGATAAATGGGCAGGAAACGCTCCTCGGCGTTGAAGGCGAAGTGGCGGGCGTTGTTGTTGGCGAAGTAGTAAGTGCTGCCCTGATTGCTGACGATGAAGAGCTGGATGAAGCAAAGGAGCGTGCGGGTGTAGCCGTTGCCGGGGTCGTTTTTGTAATCAACGATCTGCTCCATGGCCCTGCGCGGATTGATGCCGAGAGTCTTCAGCTCGATTTGCACGACAGGCACGCCGTTGATAAGGAGAATGACATCGTAACGATGGTGGCTGTTGTCTGTGTTGATGCGCAGTTGGTTGATGGCCTCGAAGCTGTTTTTGCACCAGTCCCGGGTATTGACCAAGGTGTAATTGAGCGGCGTGCCGTCGTCGCGAGTGAAGCTGTCGATGCTGCGCAAGCTGCGTGCGGCGGTGAATACATCAGGGGAAATGATGGATTCCAGTAGGCGCTGGAACTCACTGTCAGTCAATTTAACGCGGTTCAATGTCTCGAAGTGCTGGCGGAAGTTTGCTTCCAGCGCGGCGCGGTCGCGAATGTCGGGGCGAAAGGTGTATTTCAAGTCGCCCAGTTTTTCGATCAGCGCTTGTTCGATGTGTTGTTCTGATGCTGTCATCAATTCAGTCCATATTTGCCAAATGGATGGCCTTGGCTTTTACGATGATTGGGTGGTCGTATGGGCGGGCAAGCGGTAACGTGTTCAACCATTACCGTCCATGCCTGGTCGCGTGTGGTCGATATATGTCTTTGATTTATTGGGGTAAACACGAGGTATCGCCCACTTTCTTTCCTGCGGTTATTGCGAATATCTGGCTGATTATCCGATGAGACAACCGCCGGCAAATTTGCCGAAAGTTGCGATGAATGTCAGACATGTAAATTTGCATCTATAAAAAGAATCAAAAATGATCGAAATGGGCTTGGCTTCTCAATCAAACAGCGCGTTACTAATGGCATCGCAGGCATGGTTCAAATAGGGGTAACACTTTACCCGCGTTTCAACGCTGATGGTTGACTCAGGCAAATGTTCACCCGGTGAACTTACTGATACTTGCTGCTTTTCATTTTTAGCAGCATATCGGCATGACACCAACGACTTTCCCGGCATCCCAACTTCTACCTGATCAACGCATCGATCTGGCCATTCAGGCGATGACAAGCCCTGTCAACAT
>CAIYWD010000259.1 GCA_903929815.1 uncultured beta proteobacterium | reverse complement strand
CGACCTACACGTTGTTCTAACCTATTGTTTTAGAACTAATGCTTAAGGTAGTGCCATTGCCCCTACCCCCCCCTTTTTTCAAAGGGGGGAATGAAAACGGTTAGCCTATTTGGGCAAAGCGCTGTATTTGTCCCCCCCTTTGAAAAAGGGGGGTTAGGGGGGATTTGGTTTTTGTATTGCACCACATCACTTTGAAACGCACCCGTAATACTCATCCCTTGCTGCCCCACTGAAAAACCTGCCCTATGTTGTTTTCCATCGACCATAACATCCATCTCTTTGATCGTGCCTGTCAAGTCATTCCCGGAGGGGTCAATTCACCCGTGCGCGCTTTTCGCTCTGTGGGCGGCACACCCCGATTCATCACCCGTGCCCTGGGTGCTTACATCTGGGATGCCAACGGCCAGCGCTATACCGACTATATTGGATCGTGGGGGCCGATGATTTTGGGACACGGCCACCCCGCCGTGGTCGAAGCTGTTCAAAAAGCAGTGTGTGACGGGTTTTCTTTTGGCGCACCGACTGAGCGCGAGATTGAATTGGCAGAAGAAGTGGTGCGACAAATGCCCTCCATGGACATGGTTCGCCTAGTGAGTTCTGGCACAGAAGCTGCCATGAGTGCCATTCGTCTGGCGCGAGGCGTCACAAAACGCAGCACGATCATCAAGTTTGAAGGCTGTTACCACGGTCATGCTGATGCCTTGCTGGTCAAGGCTGGATCGGGTCTGGCCACCTTGGGTCATCCTACCAGTGCCGGTGTGCCACCTGAAGTGATAAAACACACGCTGGTACTGGAATACAACCACTTGGATCAACTAGAACAAGCCTTTGCCGAGCATGGCAAAAATGTGGCCTGTCTGCTGATGGAGCCCATTTGTGGCAACATGAATTTTGTTCGCGCCACTGATGATTTTGTCAAGCGATGCCGCGAGTTGTGTACCCAGTACGGCACGCTTTTGGTGTTTGACGAAGTGATGACCGGCTTCAGGGTGGCTTTGGGCGGTGCTCAAAGTCTCTACGCCAAAGCCATTCCAGGTTTTGCACCAGACATGACCATCCTTGGCAAAGTGATGGGGGGAGGCATGCCACTGGCCGCGTTCGGTGGGAGGCGTGCCGTGATGGAACACCTAGCCCCCACAGGTGCGGTTTATCAGGCCGGTACGCTCTCTGGCAACCCGGTCGCTACGGCCTGCGGTTTGGCTACGCTGCAAGAAATCAGTCGGCCAGGTTTTTTTGATGATTTATCACGCAAAACCCGTGCTTTCATGAGCGGTTTGTGCCAGGCAGCCTCCATGGAAGGCATTGATTTTTGCGCAGACAGCGAAGGCGGCATGATGGGGTTTTATCTGCTCAAGACCTTGCCTCAAAATTATGCTCAGGTCATGAAGTCTGACAGCCAGCTTTTTAATCAATTGTTTCATGGCTTGCTGAGTCGTGGGGTCTATATTGCGCCAGCACTGTTTGAAGCAGGATTTGTGAGCGCTGCGCACACCAACAGCGACATTGAAACCACAGTGGAAGCTGCCCGTGAAGTGTTCAAAATACTATCAAAATAGTAGCTATCATCGCATGATGGGTAAGCGCTGGAGGCCTATTTCTTATACAAGAAAACTCATGCCCGCATCAACGCTTCGATGTCAGCTACACCCACAGGCACATCGCGGGTGATGAGTTCGCAGCCCGACTCGGTCACGATGGCGTCGTCTTCAATGCGAATGCCAATGTTGTAAAACACTTCGGGCACGTTAGGGGCGGGGCGAACGTAAATGCCAGGTTCAATGGTCAGGGTCATGCCGGCACGCAAAATGCGCGATGGACGCTCACGGAGGGTGTCACCGGTGAGCGGATCGACACGGGTACTGACCTGATTCATTTCTGATGGCTCAAAGTAAGTACCGCAGTCATGCACGTCCATGCCAAGCCAATGGCTTGTTTTGTGCATGTAAAACTGAAAATAGTGACGTTTTTCAATCACATCGCTCACAGTTCCCACTTTATTTTTATCCAGCAAACCAAGATCGAGCATCCCTTGGGAGAGCACCTTGACACTGGCATCATGAAGGTCAGACAAACGCGCACCGACACCAATAGCTGCAATGGCTGCCTCTTGTGAGGCCAAAACCAGTTCATACAAACTTTTCTGCGGACCCGTAAAAATGCCGTTGGCCGGAAAAGTACGGGTGATGTCGCTGGCATAGCCATCAAGCTCGCAGGCAGCATCGATCAGTACCAGTTCACCGCTGTGTACACATCCATCACCCGCTCGGTAATGCAGCACGCAGGCATTGGCACCGGCAGCCACTACTGACCCATAAGCGGGATACTGTGATCCGTTCAAACGAAACTCGTGCAGTAGCTCTGCATCAAGGTGATATTCACGCACATCCAGCCCTGCACGAACCCTCATGGCACACCACTGCATGGCGCGAATGTGGGCACAAGCGCTGATATGCGCTGCGTGGCGCATGATGGCCTGCTCGTGAACGTCTTTGATCAGTCGCATGTCATCAAGCACACCACACAAGTCGTTGAACGACCACGGGCACAATGCGCCCAGGCGTGCCTTTGAACGCAGATGGCCTAGCCAGCCATCAATGCGGGTTTCCAGCCCTTTGTGAGTGGCAAACGCATACCAAACGGACGCGCAGCCATCGAGCAGACCGGGCAGACGTGCATCTAGTTCTGTGATGGAAAACGCCGCATCTACGTCCAGAGTTTGAGGTGCGGCTTGCGGCCCCAAGCGCACACCATCCCAAATTTCACGATCAGGGTCTTTGGGTTGGCAAAACAAGGTGGTGTGACCATCGCCAGAAATTATTAGCCAGGCGTTGGGTTCTGTAAAACCGCACAGGTAATAAAAATAACTGTCGTGGCGAAACAAAAAGTCGTTGTCACGATTACGAGTTTGCTCATGCGCTGTGGGAACAATGGCCACCGCACCCCTACCCATCTGGCGGGATAACTCAAAGCGACGTTGTGTGTAAAGCGTGGTGTGGGTTGGATGCATTTGTAAAAATAGTTATTGGGGAGGACTTAGGATATGGTCAACAATAAGTTGTGCATTTGGCGGTCAGAGTTAAAGATGCAATGCCAGGCACAAATCGTGCGCGGTGTGGCCCAGCCACATCAGCGATTTGTAACAACGCAGTGCGCCAAAATTTAACAAGCCAAATACAAAACTTATTATTGATCATATCCTTGGTTATGTTACAACGGTAATCACAATAATGTCAAACAAAGAACTCGAACTAGCCCAATCCAAACGTAAGGCACTGTACCTATTACTACTTGCCGCAGCCGTTTTTATCATCACCTTCTTCCTGCCAAAATCAGATGCGGTGGATATGCTGCGGGTTATATCGGAAGCCTCCATGGTGGGTGCTTTGGCAGACTGGTTTGCGGTCTATGCACTGTTTAAACCCATTCCAATCCCTTTTATTTCTGCACACACAGCCATTATTCCGAGAAATAAAAATATCATTGCTGATAGTTTATCAACCTTTGTGAAGGAAAAGTTTCTTGACGTTGATTCAATAGCCAATCTGATTGCAAAACATGATCCTGCAAGGAGTATTTCAGATTGGCTTGTTCAACCCGAAAATGCTGAGCGGTTGGGGAATCACCTGGTCAAGGTCATGGTGGGAGCTCTTGATTTTATTGATGATCAACCCATTGAAAAATTTATCATGCAGTCTTTGCATGAATTGATCGATCGGTTTGATCTTTCAAAGTCTGCTGGCACTATTCTTGAAACTTTAACCAAAAATAACCGCCATCAGGAATTACTAAACAAGATAATCAAACAAGTTATAACCATTTTGCAAAATCAAGAGAATCAAAAATTTCTTGCAGATAAACTGGTTCAATTGCTTCAGGAAGAATTCCCATTTCTGGAAAAAATTATTCCATCTGAATGGATTGGTAAAAAAGGGGTTGAATCGATTGTCAGCGCTCTATATAAATTATTGAATGGAGTGACTGAAGATGAAAATCATTCTGTTAGAAAAGAGTTTGATTCTTTTTTTCATTTATTCATTAAAAAATTAAAAGAGGATATTGATTTTACTGCCCATGGTGATGAGATCAAGGAGCATATCAAACATAATGAACCCTTGAAATGTTATGCAAAAGATATTTTGGCTACCCTGCGTCAGTGGTTGGTGAATGACCTCCATCGCCTTGATTCCATCATTCGCCAAAAAATTATTTTAATGGGTCACCGTCTGGGTGAATCCATTGCAAAGGATGCTGATTTGCGTGAATCGATCAATCAGCATTTATTGGCTTCGGCGCGCAGCATGTCTCCAGATTTTTCGGAGTTTTTAACAAAACATATCCGAGAAACTATCAGGAATTGGGATGCCCATGAAATGTCTCATCAAATTGAAATAAATATTGGGAAAGATTTGCAGTTTATACGCATCAATGGAACAATTGTGGGTGGATTGATAGGGTTTATTTTGTATATTGTTCCTTATGCAATATCTTATGCGCTTTCTAAAATTGCTTAACTCTCTTTGTTTGAAATTCGGGCTTCTCACTTAAGGCGGGACAGAGACGAAATCAGATGCCTGCGCTTGTTACGGCTAATCAGACAAATGTGTGAGCTTCCCCTGCCAAGAAAACCACGTGAGAGAATCAAACGTAACCCATTGATATTGCATTTGTCCCGCCTTAGTGGGAAGCCCTAAATTCCTCAGTTGAACGCGCCAGAGTGGGCTGCTGACGGCGCATCAGGGTAGGCGAGACGATGCGAAAGGCTGCTGTCTTCAAGGAGGAGCAACACCCCCAGACGTATCGCCAGCATTTCAATCGGGTGCGTTCAACTGAGGAATCCAGGATAATCCGAACAAGGAGAAGCACCATGAAAACCAATATGTCAGCTTTGGGTTCACAGTCCACCCAAGCCATCGAATTTCCCGACGAGATTGCCGCCGTGCTCAAAAATGAAGCTACGCGCAGTCACCCATCCATTGCCAAATTTCTCATGCAGTGGCATCACTGGCGAAATTTCACATCCTGGACCATGGCTACTTTGGTTCACCATGTCCAGACACTTCTTGCCGGTTTTGGTAAGTTCAACATCTATTTTGCGTGATGACTTATGTCGCATAAATCTCCCCCTAAACTTGACATCAAACATGCAGCCCAATTGTCTTTGCAATTGTCTGGTGATGATGTGCTATTGAATTATGATCGCATCATGCAAGAGACACGAGGGCTTGGGTCTGAAAATATACTCAAGTGGTTGGTACATGCGCACACACGCCACAACCTGACAGGGCATCCGTCAGTCTGGCTGCATGTGACGGTGGCAACCACGTTACCCTTGGCTTGTCAGCGCTGCCTTGAAAGCGTGGATGTCGATGTGCAAATTGACCGTGATTTTCGTTTTGTGGGCAACGAGACCAAAGCCGAACAAGAAGATGGGTCATCCGAAGAAGATGTGCTGGTATTGAGTCCTGCCTTTGATTTACTGACCCTGATTGAAGATGAAATACTGATGGGTATGCCCTTGATACCACGGCACGACATTTGTCCGGTGGATGTAAAAATGGCAGTGACGGATTTGGCGTTCGAATCGACGCACGATGCACCCCATCCTTTTGCGGCACTGTCTCAACTTAAATATCCATAACCTGTCGCCCATTGGGAATATTACTTTGCAACAGTGGCATGACGCATCCAAACCCAATCAAAGACTTATCAAATAAGCCTTAACAGCTATTTATTCAGCAGTTTTTTTTACGCCCCCTTGGACAGATGTTCCCTGGTTGCCTGCTACGGCAGTGATGCGATGGGCTATGCACATCAGTTGGGCGTTGGTGTTGGGTGCTGCTGCGCTGTGGCTTTTTGACCGGTCAAAAACCGGCTTTCGCTGGTCAGTAGCCTTGAGCGTCGTTGTGTGGACATTGTTACCCGGGCCGCTGTCGCCGGCTTACTGGTTAGGGCTGGCATTTCAAAGCCCAAGTTTGACGAGTTTGGCAGTGTGTTTGATGTATGGGGCACAGCCACTGCGCAAACGAGTGGGGCAAGTTTTTGTTTTGGCTTGGGCTTGGGCTTGGGGTGTGGGCATTGTTTTGGGATGGGTGTTGTTGGCCGACATGCTGGCGTGGTGGCCTGTGTCGATTTACGCCTGGGGATTTCATCCAATGGCATTGGCAACGGTGTGTGCTCTTGTGATGCTGTTGTGGCTTACCCAGAAGATGGATCGAAGTACCTGCGCTTTGCTGTCAGTCGTTTTAGTCTTGTTTGTCATCACACGCCTGCCCAGTGGCAATGTGTGGGATGCTGTCCTTGACCCCTGGCTGTGGATGGTGTTGCAATTTTTTGGATTGCAACGTGCGTGGCGTTTTGGATTAGTCAAAAAAAAGAATATGTTAGCAAAACATAAAAGACAGACGCATGGATCTTCGTGCGTTTGCACACAGGCGGTGCATGCACCAAGATGTTGCAAAGGCACAACGAATGCACCCCTTTAAAACCTATATGCAAGGCTGCCAGCTTACGTTACACCGTGTATCTGTTTCAATAAGCCAACTTCCTGAACGAGGAGGTTAGCCCTGATTCCTGACCGCTTTGGTCTTGAGTCTTTTGTATAACCTTTGGAGAATATTGATATGAAAAAATCGCTGATTGCACTGGCAGTATTGGCTGCATCCGGTGCGGCAATGGCCCAATCTTCCGTCACGCTGTACGGTATTGTGGATACTTATTTGTCCAGTGAAAAGACCGAAACAGCGGCCGAGAATGGTGGTGCCAATACCTCGTTGACTCAAAACAAACTGAGCAGTGGTGGTGTTAATACATCACGTTGGGGTTTGAAGGGTACTGAGGACCTTGGTGGTGGTTTAAAGGCCAACTTTGACCTGCAACAAGGTTTTGACACGGATACTGGTGCAGCCAAAACCGTAAACGCCTTCGACGCTTCGGGTAACCCTATTGATGCTAAAGGTAACAATATCCTTGATGCTAATGGCAAATATGTTCTCACTAGTAGTGGTATTCGATCGAAGCAAGCACAGACACCAGCAGCCTTTGCACGTCAAGCATGGGTAGGTATCTCTGGTGGTTTTGGTGCTGTACGTTTGGGTAAAACGTCGACTCCATATTACGATATTGACAGTCTTCAAGCAGCCATGTTTGATGCCTTTTTTGCACCCCAAAGAAAGGTTTTTGCAAGCTCTTACAACGGGTACACTAATTTCACGGGCAACACTATCTATTACCAAGCACCCAATATAAGCGGTTTTAGCGGTGCTGTGAGTTACAGTTTGAATGAGAACAAAGCTGCCACTTTCGAAGCCGGTTATGTGACCTCTCTCAATTTGACTTATGCTGGTGGCCCCATCAGTGCGTCTTTTGGTTTCCAAAACGAGAAAGTTACTGACAATGCACAAGCTGTGACTTTTGTGCGCCTGGGTGGAGCTTACGATTTTGGTGTTGCTGTTGCCAAGGCGACTTACGGTCGCGTGTCTGATGGGCGGTACGCTGGTGGGGTTATAACTCCTTTGGCCGGTAACGAAACCACGGAATGGCAAGTAGGTGTTGATGTGCCCATTTCCAGCGCACTCATCTTGTCTGCCAGCTTTGCCAAGTCTGATGAAAATACGTTTGCTGGCGGCAATAACGCCACAGGTCGTACCGGCGGTGGTGCTGCTGCCAAGTACATCCTCTCCAAACGCACCTTCGCGTATGTCGGAATTGAAGCCGACAAAGCCACAGATCCAGCAAAGAACGACGCAACCAACACGACCATTGCCGCTGGCATTCAACACCGCTTCTGATCTAGCGCTGACGAAAATCAGTTAGAAAATTCATCACATCAACCCCGCTTGGGTAACCTGGCGGGGTTTTTTTATGGGAACATGAAGGGCGACATATCGTTGTGTGATGACACCCAAAGAGATATTGATCCCGTGGCTAACAAAGCGACAAATTTCATAAAGCGCGCGTTTGATGGACTAAGATTCATGTCGCTTTGTCAATGCCGGAATCCCCGAACGCAAATGAATTTGAGTCTCACTTCGCACTCTTAGCCTTACTATCCAAACCATCCCGCATCCCCGAACGCAGGCGGATTTGAGTTGAATATCCTCAAAACCAGCTCTACAGATGATGGCTTTTTGAATCAAAT